>CACXFE010000001.1 GCA_902766855.1 Oscillospiraceae bacterium
GGCAAAGGAAGAAGAAACCGGCTGTACGGTTGAGGTTTGGGGCAGGCAGTACCGGATCGGGAAGAATTTGTTGTTTTCCTCGATCACGGCAAACGGCAGGGAACTGCTGGCGGCGCCGATCCGCCTGTTGATGGGCGAAAACGGGCATCCCGCCGAATGGAAAAAGACCGATGCGTTTTTAGGCCATTGTTCGGAAGAAAAGGCGGTGATCTATGCCACGGCGGAAAGCGAGGCGTTTTTGGTCAATACCGCGCTGACGGTGGAGTTTGACGGATATGTGACCGCCGATGTCAAATTGATGCCGAAAGGATATACCGTTCCGCAGTTGTTCGGGTTGGAAAAGAAGGATCCGCCCAAAACCAACCTGGATTATTTCTATTTGGAAGTTCCATTGAAAAAGGAAGAAGCAACGCTGTATCACCTGTACCCCAGCCACATCATGCCCGATGAAACAGGAAATACCGCCGGCACCACCCTGTATGCCGGAAGCGGGCTCTTGCCGGAGCAGGGCATTGCGGCGGAATTTTCCGCGGTTACCTTTGCCGGAAACGACGAGCGCGGTTTGTTTGTCTATGCCGAAAGCGATCGGTATTGGCAACCGGCCGATCCGAAAAAGGCCGTTTGCTTCCTTCCGGGTAAGAAGGAAACCGTGCTGCGCTTCTGCCTGATCGACGGGCAGCCGAAAGCCTGGCGCGCCATTGGCACGGATCAAGGGCAGTACGAATATCCCGATCTTTCGTTCCGGCTCGGGTTTCAGGCAACGCCGGTCAAACCGTTCCCGGAAAACCCGTATGAGGAAAAGCGCCTGCATATTGATTGTTTTAAAAAGATTCCGCAAGAGTATCTTGAATTTTTAAGCAACCCGGTTGTGGAAGGGGAAAGCGAGATCGGGTATGACCGCATCAAACGCTTGGGCGTTACCACGCTGATCCTCCACGAAAAATGGAATCAGATCCAAAATTACTGGATGCTGACCGAGCGCACCCGCCGCCAACTGAAAACCATTATTGCCGAGTGCCATCAACGCGGCATTAAAGTCGTGCCCTATTTCGGCTATGAGATTTCCACCATGGCGGATATTTGGCATGAAGAAGCGGCGCGCTGCAAACGCATCGGCAGTGAAATGCGGAAAGGGCTTTACTGGTACCGTTTCCCCGCCCAGCGGGAACACCCGGTTTGTTATAACAGCCCGATCGCACAGCCCTTTGCCGATGGGATCGAGGCCCTGGTGGATGAATTTGATTTTGACGGGATCTATCTTGACGGCACCGCGATGGTGTGGAATTGCAAAAACACCGCGCACGGATGCGGCTATTATGATGAAGAGGGCAATTTGCACCCCACTTACCCGATCGCCGGCGTGCGCCGCCTGATGCGTCGGTTGTATGAGATTTTTGAAACCCGCGGGAAAACCATCAACTGCCATGTGTCGGATTGCATTTGCCCGGCGGGGATTTCCTTTGCACATTCGCTTTGGCTCGGGGAGTATATCCAGTACAGTTTGGTCAAGCAAGGGGCGCAGGAAATGCCGGAAGGCTATTTGCGGGCAACACATTCCGGCAGAAACTTCGGCTTGCCGACCGAGTTTATCGTGTATGAAAACAAGCCGATCTGGTCGTTCCATGATGCGCTGGCGTTTTCGCTGGTTCATGGGGTGCTGCCCCGCCCGAATGATATCGGGGAGCCGCTTGAAAAAATGGCGGAAATCTGGAAAATCATAGATCGTTTCCCGGTGGATCAGGCAGAATGGATCCCGTATTTTAAAGGAACGCCGTTTACTGCCGATCACCCCGCCGTGCGGATCAGCGGGTATTGTTGCAGGCAGGGAGAAGCGCAAAAATGGCTTTTGTTTGTCGCCAATGCCGCCACTTCCCCGGTTTCGGAATGCCGCGTTTCCGGCTTCCCGGCAGGGGCAACGGCCCGGAACGCGTATACCGGCGGGGAATTGCCGGTGGAAAACGGCGCCGTTTCGCTTTCGATGGAGCGGTTCGGCCATGCAATATGGGAAATCGGGTAAGCCCCCGAAAAACAAAAAAGCGGCCGCAGGCCGCAGAAAATAAAAAGACACGCTCCCCAAAAGGAGCGTGTCTTTTGTACGCAAAAAGCGAATTAGTTGAGTTCCACAGTGGCGCCGACTTCGGTGAGTTTTGCCTTGATCTCTTCGGCTTCCTCTTTGGCAACCGCTTCTTTGAGGGTTTTCGGAGCGCCGTCCACAATGGCTTTGGCTTCCGCCAGGCCGAGGCCGGTGATTTCACGCACAGCCTTGATCACTTTGATCTTCTCTGCGCCGGCTTCTTTCAGCACAACATCAAACTCGGTCTTCTCTTCGGCCGCTGCTGCGCCGCCTGCCGCCGGAGCCGCCACTGCGACTGCCGCTGCTGCGGATACGCCGAATTCTTCTTCAACTGCTTTTACAAGTTCTGAAAGTTCCAGAACAGTGAGAGTTTTTAACTCTTCGATCATAGCGGTAATTTTCTCAGATGCCATTTTCAATTCCTCCAAATTTCGTTTTATAAGTTTTATTCGTTATTATTCTTCCGCAGGGGCGGAACCTTCCTTGTCAACCACGGCTTGCAAAGCACGCGCGAAAGCCGCGATAGGGGCTTGGAACGCGCTGCAAACAGTCGCAAGGAGAACTTCCTTCGTAGGAAGTTTTGCAAGGGCTTCGATGGTTGCAACATCCGCTACCTCTCCGTCAAGGAAACCGGATTTCACCTTGAAATTCTCGTGCCCCTCGGCAAATTTGCAGAGGATGCGCGCGGCGGCGGTGTAATCTTCGGCGGAAAGCGCGATGGCAGTGGTGCCTTCGAGTACGGATTTCATCCCTTCTACCGAGGTGCCTTCGATCGCACGGCCTAAAATGGTATTCTTCACAACGAAGTAGTCCACACCGTTTTCACGAAGTTCTTTACGGAGCGCGGTATCATCCGCCACGGTAATGCCTTTGTAATCTACGAGGACACCGGTAACGGAACCCGCGATTTTTTCGGCAAGAGAGGCGACCTGCTGTTGCTTTTTCTCTAAAACTGATGCGTTCGGCATTTGTTTCACCTCCGAAACAATGAAAAATAAAATAGCCCGTCCAAAGACGGGACGGGCATAAATAAACAAGGTTTATTCAGCGCAACCCTCGGCAGGCGATGAACTTACGGCGTAACGCCACCTGCTGTCTTTGGAACTGCAACAAAGCCATTATAGCGGAAGAATTTCCGTTTGTCAAGTGTTTTCTTCAAAATGTTGCTGCGGGTTCTGGTTTTTCCGGTTTTTGGGGCTTTTTTCCGCCGGTGAGCGTGAATTTCAACAGCACCGGCGTGACCAGCGCCGCCACCACCACGCACAGGACAATGGCGGGGAACACCGAGGGCGCAATGTTGCCGCTGTCAATGCCTTTTTGTGCAACCATCAGCGCCACTTCGCCGCGCGCCACCATGCCGACCCCCACTGCCAGTGCCTCTTTGGGGGGCATTTTGCAAAGCCGTGCGCCCAGCCCGCAGCCGATGATTTTGGTTACCACCGCCATGACCGCTAACACCAACGCAAAAAGAATGATGTGGGAGTTAATGCCGGACAGATCGGTTTTCAAGCCGATGCCGGCAAAGAAGACCGGCGAAAAGAC
>CACXFE010000002.1 GCA_902766855.1 Oscillospiraceae bacterium
ACCTTCGGTATTATTTTGCGCTATCTTTTCCGTATCCCGTTGTCGGTGACCAACCTGCTTTTTAACGCGGTACTGTTTGTGTTGGGGTTCCGCTTTTTGGGAAAACGGGCGTTGATCAAAACCGTGGCGGGCATTCTCTTTTTATCGCTTGCGTTGGAGGTCACGCGCCATTTGCCGGCGTTGAAGGAAGATTTATTGCTGTCGGTCGTGGCGGGCGGCGTGCTGGATGGGATCGGCATGGGCCTGGTCCTGCGGGTGGACGGTTCGACCGGCGGGATCGATTTTGCCGGTTTGATTGTGAAACGATTGCTTCCGCATATTCCGATCGCGGTGTTTATGTTTGCGGTCAACTGCTTGATTTTTGTGCTTTCCGGCATTGTTTTCCGCAGTTACACAGTTACTTTTTATTCTATGATCGCCATGTATGTATCCTCCAAAATCACCGATGCGATCATGAATATCGGGGATGCGGCAAAATCCATTTACATTATTTCCAATGATCCCGCCGCGATTGAACAGGCGATTATAGAAGATCTCGGCCGCGGGGTGACCGAGTTTTATTCCAAAGGCGCTTTCTCGCAGGAAAAGCGGAAAACGCTTCTTTGCGTTGCCAAACCGAAGGACGCCCCGAAAATCGTGCGTACGGTGCGCGAGATCGATCCGAATGCGTTTGTGGTGATCTCGGATGTGCGTGAGGTTTTGGGGGAAGGCTTCAAACTGCCGCAGTAACGCAAGGGAGCAGAAAGGCGGGAAGTGTATGAGCGAGGAAATCAGAAAACGATTGTTTTCGTTGCAAGATATCGGGTATCGGGATTTTTCGGCCGCCTTGATGCCGACGGTACCGAAAGACCGCGTGATCGGGGTGCGCACCCCGGTGTTGCGCAAGTTGGCGAAAGAATGGAACAACACGGCACTTGCCGAAGCGTTTTTGCGGGAATTGCCGCACACTTATTATGAAGAAAATAATTTGCACGCGTTTTTGATCGGGCAAATCAAAGATTTTTCCGCTTGCCTTGCCGAAGTAGAGCGTTTTTTGCCATATGTGGATAATTGGGCAACCTGCGACAGTATGCGCCCGGCGGTTTTCAAGAAAATGCCGAAAAAACTGTGCCCCGCGGTGCGGTGTTGGCTGGCGTCTGATCGGGTGTATACGGTACGGTTTGCGCTCGGGGTGCGGATGGCGTATTTTTTGGAGGGCGAATTTGATCCCGTGTATCTGGAAGAAGCGGCCACCCTGCGATCGGAAGAGTACTATGTAAACATGATGATCGCCTGGTATTTTGCCACTGCCTTGGCAAAGCAATGGGCGGCGGCAATCCCATATCTTGAAAAGCGGCGGCTTTCGCCATGGGTACACGCAAAAACAATTCAAAAAGCGGTGGAAAGTTTTCGCATTACGCCGGAACAAAAGGCGTATTTGAAAAGTTTGCGGGCGTAAAACCGCATATTGGCGGAGAAAAGAAAACCATCCCGACTCGGTTGTTTGACCGGATCGGGATGGTTTTGTTAGGATGTTTCCATTTGTATTCAGAGAATCAGCGGGAGAGAAGGGAAAGCCTCTTCTTGATGGGCAACCGTAAGAAAAACGCCGTTTTCCATACGGCGCACAAAAGAAAAGCCGCCGAGGTTTTCCGATAAAAAATTGCCGCTTGTCAATTCAAACGCCGCCATATCCTGTAAGCGGCCGCCAAGCGCCTTGATATAGGCTTCTTTTCCTGTCCAGATCGCGTAGAAAGCAAGGGAAGGATCGGAAGCGGTATTGATATACCGGCATTCGTTTGGCGAAAACAAAGGGTAGTGCTTTCGCGGTTTGATCGGGTTGCACCGTTCTATATCAAGCCCGATCGGTCGCTCGGAAACCGCGCAAGCCACCAGATTCCCCGAATGGGAAATGCTGAAAAAACAAAAATCCAGCAAAGGTTTGCCGTTTGGCCCGTAGGTGACGGCGGCGTCCTCTCTCCCGTACAGGCGTCTGACCATGTTGGCAAGCAAGAGCCTGCCCGCATGGGTTTGGCGCTGAGAAAGGGAGCGCGCGTCGCCTTGCGCGGGCGGCTCCAGCC
>CACXFE010000003.1 GCA_902766855.1 Oscillospiraceae bacterium
CAAAGCGGCTGTGATCGCCGCTTCGCCCGGCTTGTCCACCGCGAAACCGCGAATATGCCCGCCCCGCATCATCAAATCAAAATCATAGAGGGGAGCAAAGGCGTCTTTTCGCGCCGTCAACGGCTCGATCACCGTTTTGCCGGGATCATCGATCAACAGCATCACATGGGGGATTTCAAGGCAGGCATCCCGCCGGATCTCAACCCGTGGCGGGATTCTCTCGGTCACCGTGGCCTCTGTCGCGCGAATCAGGGCTTGGCTTGTTTTTTCAAAACTGTATTCCTGCAGATCGATCAATCCAACAATCCCCCGCCGCGTGCCGCCCGAAGTTTCCCGCTCCACATATACAAATGTATCCGGGATCTCACGAAACACTCCGTTTGCACAGTATTCCCGCATGGTCTGATTGATCGAGGAAATCCGCTTTTCCCTTTCCTCGGATAAATAGGCTTCCGGGTAAACGATCCGCAAAGAAGAAGGCGCGCCTGCCGCCAGTTGCGCCGCCTGCTCCCAATACGATCGATCCGATGTGTACTGATCACAGGCGATCACCGCCCATTTTTCAAAATTGTCTTTCGGCAGTAAAATATCCGCCGGGTAAAACCACTGTTTCTTCATGCTGTACTCCTTTTTGCCGATCAAATTAAAATAAACGGCTGCCTGATCGGGCAGCCGAACGGTTTACTTATAATAAGATATTTCGATCGCCGTAATGGTATCCTCCACCGGGTTGATATATACCGAAATGCCGTTGCGCCGGTCATTTTCGCTGATGAAGTAGTCTAAATAATAACTCTCTTGAGAAACACCGTAAAAATGGGACGGCGTACCGAGCGTATCCATAATATCGGTAATGGCCATTTTGTTATTCAATCCGTTGACATTCAAATCCGAATACTGTTTGGGATTCGCGTAAAAATCATTTTCAAACCGCATTTTGACCACATAGCATTTCTTTAATTTCACCGAATTATTGGAAGAATTATAAAGAACCGCCGTGATCTTCTTCCCGTCTTCCCGTACAAACACCACATCGACCGATTCACAGGCAAGCACAGGCGAATCTTCGTTCCAATCTTCCGAATCGGCAAGTTTCCAGCCTTTCTTGATCATGGCGGAAAACTTCATCGGCGCGGTAAAATCATCCCCGGCGAATGAGGCTTTGATATGAAACCGCTTCCCGAGATAAACAGAAGAATAGTTTTCTTCATCAAACAGGCTGATATCCAGATACTTCGACATCACGCGGTCACTCGACATGATTTTGCGCGGTTCTGCCCCGCTTTCGGTTTGAGAGGCGGTTTCGGGCGGCTTGCTCTCCACCCCGTAATTGCGATCGACCGGGCTGCACGAAACGGTAAACAACAAGGTGAGCAGCGCAGCAAGCAACAAAGCCAGCCGGTTTACCCTTTTTTTCATCACAACCACCCTTTCGCAAATAATCTCCCTTTTTATTTTATTCGTTGCGGCAGAAAAAGTCAACAGCAACTTAAAATTTGACGGTTTCCATAAGGGAACCTGCCCGAATTTGGCTACACTGTCAAGAATGCGGGGAAACCGTTCGTGTTACGAACGCTTGGATCGCCCCTTCCACCGCATTCGTATCCACCAAATAACTGAGCCCGTGATCGGCTCCTTCCACCGAAACCAGTTGCTTTTCCCCCGCGATCGCGGCGTAGTTTTCCTCAGACATACGGTAAGGCATAACCCATCCGCCGTGCCGTGGATCAGCAAAACGGGAAGTTTCGTTTTTTGCAATGCCTTCACCGCCGAAACCCCGCAAATACCAAATCCGCCGAAAAGCCTGCAATACAGTTCCATTGCCGGAATAAACGGCAGGGCGCTGAAATGAAACGCTTTATGAGCCACCGCGTTCAGGATCGCCACAGGGGAAGTATACCCGCAATCCGCGATCACGCCTTTTACCTGCTCCGGCAAAGCAAGCCCCGCCGCCATCAGAACGGTGGAAGCCCCCATCGACATTCCGCCCAGCAACAGGCGCTGTTCCCTGCCGCCGCGCTGTAAGATATAGTCGATCCATGTAGCAACATCCCGCCGCTCTTTCACGCCGAATGTAATCAATTTTCCCTCGCTTTTTCCGTGGCTGCGCTGCTGAACAAGCAAAACATTCAGCCCCATTTCATAATATGCCCGCACCGCGCAGGAAAAATCCCGCCGCGAGGCCGAGCGATAGCCGTGAAAAAGCAATACGGTGCAATCGCTTCCTCTGTCAAAATATTCCGCGGCAAGCGTCAATCCGTCAAAACTGCGAGTCGTGCAAAACTGCGGGGCATGTTGCTCCATAAAAGCCAGCCCGTCCAAAATGATCGGATGGTAGGCTTTCAGGTATTCGTTTTCCGGTGCCGACATATCGTTCAGATCGTGCGTTTCCTTCCGCACGAAAACAAATCGAAACAGCATGGCGGACAACAGCAGATATAGAAACAAAACCGCCGCCGTTACATACAATATCCACATCTCTCATCACCGTTTTTTATTGTACCACAAACCGGTTAAAAATGGTAGAAAAAAATCACCGCGACAGAAAATTTTTCCGCCGCGATTTTTGAAACTTGCTTTTAAGTATCCGATATTTCAACGCGGCAGGAGTCTTTCCTGCCGCGCCAAGCCGCGAAAGAGTCTCACGGCTGTTTGTTAAGCACTTTCCGCCGTCCGCATTTCCACATGTTCACGGAACAGAAGAGAAATGCACCAAATACCTGCCAACGCGATCAAGGTATACAGGATCCTGCTGATAATCGCCGCCGTGCCGCCGAAAGCCCAAGCAACGAGATCAAACTCAAACAGTCCCATTAACCCCCAGTTCAACGCACCGATTATGACAAGTACAAGACAAATTCTGTCAAACATTGCTATCACTCCTTTTCGGCAGTAATAGTCTTGACCGAATGAGCGGAATTATACTCTTTCAAAACTTAAATTTTTGAACCTTTTGCGCCTTTTGTGCCAAACGAAACCCCGGAAAGAATATTGGTATCGATCGTGAAAGTCAGATTTTCCCGGGCGCGTTCGCGTTTAAACGCCAATTCCGCCAATCGGTCGATCATATCGGTGTATTTCAAGCCGGTCGCTTCCCACAGATAAAACGCAAGCGAGCCGGGAATCGTATTGATTTCATTGGCATAAACCTTGCCGGTTTCGGTATCCAACAGATAGTCGATCCGCACCACGCCGTTTGCCCCGATCGCCTTGAAAATTTCGCAGGATAACCGGCGGATTTCCTCTGCCTTTTCTTCGGGCAGATCCGCAGGGATCTGGCGGGAAAGCGAAGCCATTCCTTTACTGCCGCCTTTTGAGCCGGAAGTATACTTATCCGCATAGGACAAAATTTTATCGTGCATAAACGGCTCTTCACATACACTGGCGGTGCAATCATCCGCGTCGCCCAAAACCGAGCAGTTGATTTCCCTTAAAGCGGACACCGCGTGTTCCGCCAAAATATCCTCGGCAAAGGAAGCGGCAAGCGTGATTGCGCTGTCCAGTTCCGCGGCGGTTTCTACCTTGGAAATCCCCACGCTGGAGCCGAGGTTGATCGGTTTGATAATCAGCGGAAATCCGATTTTTTCGGTGATTTTTGCGGTAATTCCCTTCCGATCGGTCAAATATTCACGGGCGCGGAAAGTAACGCAATCAAGCACGGGAAGCCCCGCGCTTTTCAGCACATCTTTAAACACGGCTTTATCCATTCCCACCGCGGCGGAAAGAATATCACACCCGATATAAGGCAACCCCAAAAATTCAAAATAACCCGCCATTGTGCCGTCTTCACAGTTGGTGCCATGCACCACCGGAAAAGCCAGATCCAGCCGCACCGCTTTTTTCCTGGAAAAAACGCCGCCGCTTTGTTCTTTCATGTAAACCCCGCCGTTTTCCCGCACCACCGTCACCGGGCGCGCCGCTTTTAAAAGAGCGGGCAGATCGCGGTAATTTTCAATTTTCAAAAGTTCTTCTCCCGTGACCATTTCGCCCGATTTGGTAACATATACGGGGATCACCTCATATTTTTCCCGATTGATCGCGCGCATGGCCTGCACCGCGGAAATAATGGACACTTCATGTTCGACCGAACGGCATCCGAAAAACACAGCAAGATTTGTTTTCATGTTTCTACCCCTCAATATAAATAATTATCCGGCAAATCATTTTCAAGCAGAACCGCCGTGGCGGCGTCTGCCATGCCGGCATAAATGCCAACCGCTTCCCGAAAACCGGAAACAATATGCAGGTTTTCCTCGGGAAAAGCGGTGGAACGAACACCCTCCGCCAATGGCTTTGAGCGATTTTTTCCTACCAGAATGATCACATCGCAGGCTTCCCCCGCCGCTTGACCCAACCGATAATTGCATTCATATTCGCGCTCACCGAGTTCGATCAGCCCCGGCGTGATGATCACCTTGCGAAGCCCTTCAAAAGACGCCAGCACCCGCACCGCTTCCAGGCACCCTTCGGGATTGGCGTTATACGCATCGTCGATCATGACCGAGCCGTTCAGATAAGGTTTTAATTCCAAGCGATGCTCGGTCGGTTTTAAAGAAGCCACGGCATACCGGATATCATCCGGCTTGACGCCCAATTTCAGCGCCAGCGCCGCCGCGCCGGCAATATTCACGGTGTTATGCTTGCCAAGTAATTTGGTAGAAAGCGGAAGTTCCAGCCCGTCCCTGCAAAGAAGAAAGGAAGAACCGTCTTTCCCGGTTTGAAGATTCCGCACCCTGCAATCGGCGTCTTCCCGCAAGCCGTAAACCGTGTACCGCGACGCGTCGATCCGGCTGAACAGTTCCTCACTGTCCCCGTTTACAAACACTTCGCCGCCGTTTTTCAGCACTTCGTCCGCCAGTTCAAATTTGGTTTTGAACACAGCGTCTACCGTGCGGAAGGTTTCCAAATGCTGCGCGCCGACAGAGGTAATGATCCCGATTTTCGGATGCGCGATTTCACAGATTTCCTGAATATCGCCCACATTTTTAGCGCCCATTTCGCAAATAAAGACCTGCGTTTGAGGCAGTAAATGCTCCCGCACCGTGCGCACCACGCCCATCGGCGTATTGAAACTGCCCGGGGTGGCAAGCACATTGTATTTTTCGCTTAAAATGCGGGATAAAATAAATTTCACCGAGGTTTTGCCGTAACTTCCCGTTACCCCGATCACCAACAGATCCGGTCGCTCCCTCAAAATGCGCTTCGCGTCATTCACATACCAGTGCGCGATCGCATTTTCCACCGGCGCCATCAAAGTGCGGCAAAGCAGCGCCGTGCCCGGCACCAAGCAGGTCAACAACACGCCGATCGTCAAAAACACATTTTTCCCTATCCACGGAAGCACCGCCGCCGCTATTATGACGGCATACAACACCGCCGCCGCCGCGTACAATCGCTTGATCCGTGCGGTCACCGCCAGTTTTTTAATGGATTTTTTTTGTTGTGAAAAGGCGCGGGCAATGCGAAATCCCAGTAAAAAAGCCGCGCCGACCGCCAAATACAGCGGCGCCGCCCATGCCAGCACGCAGATCCCCGCCGCCAAAACCGCTTCGGCGATCGCCTGCGCACAAAAATTCTCCTTTAACCACCCGAAGTAGCGGGAAGGAAAATAGGAGTTTTGCTGTAACATCTGAAATTGCCGCGCGAGCGCAAACAATGCGGAAACCGCTAAAAGAACCAGCGCAGCCAAAACACTATATTTCAAAACAGCACTTCCACCTTTTCGAATAGAATCACGATCCGCAAAAACAAACCCGTTTTACGGCAAAAAACTCCGCAGGATCGCATATGCCCTGCCCGGTTGTTCGCAAAACGCAAAATGCCCGGCGCCTTCCAACACGCACAGCCCGCAATCAGGGATCAGGCTTTCGATGATTTTGGCATCGGCAAGCGGCGTGGCGGTATCCTTTTCGCCCCAGATCAGCAAAGTCGGGCAAGAGATCGCCCCGATCTGATCGCGCAGATCGGTGTTCACAAGGGAAACCAATGTTTTCCGCAGCACTTCGGGCGCGGCGTTATAATCAGCCGAGCCGTAATGCCGGCGCGCTTTTTCAAGCAAACCGCCGGAATGGCGGCGAATGCCCGGCAAAGTCAGCACCCGCTTGATCATTTTAAAACTTTTGGCACGCAAGCGTTGTTTCACGCTTTTTTTGGGGATCAGACCCGCCGCGTCCAATAAAACCATTTTCGGCGGAGATACCATGCCGGCCGCCGCCATGCGCATCGCCACTCTGCCGCCGTGGGAATGCCCGATCAGAATCGGATCGGAAAGCCCGGTCGCCTGCATAAATTTCAGCACAAAATCGCAGTAATCTTCGAGCGTCCAAGGCTCTTTCATCGTGTCCGATCCGCCGCATCCCGGGAAATCCGGCGCTACCAACCGGCACCGATCGGCCAGCACTTCCATCACGCCCCGATAGACCGCATGGGATGAGCCCCATCCATGCAGCAATAAAACCGGCGCCCCGCTGCCCGCTTCGGCATATTCGATTGTCAGCCCGTCGATCTCAACCTTCATATGATTTCTCCGATCAAAATTGCTCATACTCATATTTATATATTATACCAAACTTGCTCGCAAAAAAGAAGAGTTTTTTTCAATTTTTCGGTGTTTTTTGGAAATTTCTTTTCCCTTCTTATCATTCCGTTGACATTATCATACCACTTTTCGCAGGCTTTTGCAATCCCTTCCGCACAATAGAAAACGGAGCATCAAATTCAATGCTCCGTTTTTGGTTGACTGTTTAAAACTTTATTCGTCTTTGGGCTCGTTTGATGCGTCCTCTTCCTCGCCGGTCAAGGAGTCTTCCACGATCACATCCTCAAAATCGCCGCTGAACAGAGTGCTTTCTTCCTCCGCCCGCTTCTCTTTTCTTCCCTGCAATAAAGCCGGCAAGCGCAAAATCAACAGCACGATCAATACGATCAGGGCGATCGCGCAAAGTGCAAGGCTGATGACCAGCATCCTGGCGTCCTGTGTCAATCCCATGAAACGCCCGATCAGATTCCGCGGCTTTTCGGTTTTCGCCTCGTCATCCGTCGTCACAGAAGCAGGCACAAGGCGGAAATCCGGGCAACGCTGCAATGTGTTTTCCTTTTGGTCGTACCGGTAAACGGCAAAATCCGTTTCAAAGAAACCGTAGAGATAATAGAAATCGGATTGACCGGTGCCCTCCCGCCGGTAGCAAGGAATGGTAGACCCGTTCAACTCCACCGTAGAAACATAATAACCGGCGGGTTGCGCGGTGTCCTGCGGAAAATCGGTAAACAGATATGTATTATTGCCGAACGCCGCATAATCCAGTTTTTTGAAAGCCTCGCCGTCCAGCAAGTAAGGCGCATATGTATTGCTCTCGTTATTTTTCAGATAGTAAACGGTAAAGTTTTCATCCCGGTCTTTCGCCACCGCAACCGTTGTGCCGTTGTACTCGGTCGTGGAAGCGGTAAAACCGTTTGGCAGGGTGATCCCGTTCAGATCGGTCAAAACCGTGTACGGTACGCCGTCCACCTCCGCCGCAAGCGGATCGGTATCGGAAGCGGTTTCCTCCGTGGAAGACTCATCCGAAGAAACATCTTCCCCCGCTTCCGCACGGGTGATCGTAATCGTGTAAACCTTCTGCGTTCCGTTCGGCGCCGTCACGGTGACCGTGCGGGTATTCTTCCCCACATTCACCGCGGAAGTGCCCGAAACGCTCACCGTTGCGCCGCTGTCCGCCGTGGCAGCATAAACCTTCACATCGGTCACATTGTTTGCCACCGACGCGGTATAAGAAGTGGTGGAAGCGGAAAACCGGGGAGAAAGCGTGCCTTTGCTTAAAGAAAGGGATTTTAAATTCGCGTTGCCGGATTTCGCCGCGTCCGACACCGTCATCGTAGCACTGGCGCCAAAATTGATATCGTCATTTTGCGCATAGGCAATGCCTGCCGCCGAAATCGTGGAAGCGCCTGCTTTGATCGCTTTGAAATTAAATTTATAAGATACGCTTTTTTGCCCCGTCATCGTAGGAGCGGCGTTGATTTGACCGCCGCCGGCAGAACCTGTCGGGCAATCCGAACTGTTAAATTGTAATATTTCCGCATTGTAACTTACGGTAAATTCCGCAGAATACATGGCAACATTCGGGTTAATGGTAACCGTAACCGTGACCGACTGCCCTACCGCCGGTTTTGTGGAACTGAATGCAATGATCGCATTGGCGCCAAATGCGGGAACAACAAGATTCAACAAAAGAAAAGAAAATACTAAAATCCCGATCGTGAGTTTTTTAATTGTTTTCATACTTTCCACCGTTTCCTATGTTAAAAGTTTTACTTTTAAGATATGCATTTGTACATTGGCTAAATCTCTGCCGTTTACAACTCCGTCATGATTGGTGTCCGCGCCGGAGAGCGCATTGCCTGTCAATAGTTTCACTTTTAAGATATGCATTTGAATATTTGCAAGATCGCGCCCGTTCACGATCGAATCCCCGTTGGTGTCGCCCGGTACGGTCGTGACAACCGGGGTTGGCGGCACCTGCGGGGTAGGAATATTCCCCTGCCCGTGATCCACTATTAAAGTCCCGGCGGCGTCCGCTTGTACATTCAACACATAATCGGTGATATAGCCCGATTCCGCCTTGACCTTCAAAACCACCTTGTTTTGCCCCTTCTTCAACGCAAAGGTATCGGCAGAAGCATAGGAAGCGCCGCTCGGCAGTGTAACTTTTACCACTTTATCCCCTGCCGTGCGCAGATCGTAGGAATAAGTAAAGCGTTCAAACGAGGGCGTTAGCCCTTCCGCCGTGATCGAATTGAAATAATAATTATTATGGAGCGTATTTTCCGCCGGTTTTGCCGAAATTGCCGACGGCATATCCCGATAAACCGGGATTTTAAAATCCAACACGACATCTTTTAAATCCCTGTAATATTTCGCAATCTTTTGCCCGCTGGCCAACGCATTCAGCAAAGCGCTGGCATATTCATGCGAAATCCGATCAGGATGTTTGATATTGAAATTCATATCAAAATAGGTGCTTTGCCCGGCGGCAATATATTTTTCCCCTATGAATTTCGCCCCGCCGATGATCGAAGCCGATCGGGAAGACCAGCCTTGATTTTTAGCATGGGTAAGCCCTCTGGTTATTTTTTCCGCGGTCGTATTGCCATAAGTTCGCACATTGAAAAAATTGTAATACCCTTCATATCCGGGATAGGTGCCCGAAATCAGTGAAGAAGTCCCTTTTGTGCCCTGCTCCTGAATCACGGTAGACGCCAAGACATACGGGCTTACGCCGGATTGTTTCGCCGCCGCCATCAGCACTTTGCTGTAAGAGCCGCCGTAAGCGGTATCTTTGGAATCAGAATAGTTATTTGCCAAAAATGTGCCGGCAATGATCTTGGCCAATCCTGCCTCGGTTTGCGTAGCGGGATCATATCCCAACTGCATATAGGTATATATATCCGTAGCATTCAAAAAATTGCGCGGATCCATATAGTATCGGATCAATTCACGGGAAGCCACATACCA
>CACXFE010000004.1 GCA_902766855.1 Oscillospiraceae bacterium
CGTTTTGCCGACCCCTTTTCAGGGCGCTCGATTATAATACCACATTCTCCCTCCCTTGTCAACACTTTTTTTCAACTTTTTTTTAACTTTTTTCTCCCCCCTCTTCTCTATACCATATCTTGTTGTTGCTATTTGTGCGGACACACAAAAGCGGCCCCCGGAGATACACTCCGGAAACCGCCTTACGCCTATACATATATATAATATTATAACGCGTGCTTTTGAATATACGCCTTGATGGCCGCAAATGTTTTTTCGCTGATATAATGCTCGATCTTGCAGGCATCGTCCACCGCGGTTTTTTCATCCACGCCGATTCTTCTTAAAATCCCGGTCAATGTTGTATGCCGATCGTATATTTCTTCCGCGATCCGCCTGCCGGAGTCGGTCAGCGTAATCGCACCGGACGGATCGACCATGATATGACCGGCGCTTTTTAAAAGCCCGACCGCCCGGCTGACGGACGGTTTGGAATACCCCATTTCTTCCGCCACATCAATCGAACGCACCATCCCGCTTTTCTTAGAAAGCACCAAAATGGTTTCGAGATACATTTCACCCGATTCCTGTATCGTCATCTTCGTGTCCCTCCTACCTATATTATCAGCATATCATACCTCGCAAAAAAAATCAAGTGCGGAAGCGCGCCGTGCCGCGCAAAAGCGGCGCCGAAATGTAATTTTTTTGTTTCGGTTTTGTTAAAAAAGTCAAGTTTTTACGGATTTTCGATGCTTCCTTCGTTGCCTGTGACAAAAAAGATTTTTTCGCCATTTTTCGCAAAAAAGGGGTTGACAAACGATTCCCGCATGATTATAATATAGTCGATGGGTTAGCGTTCGCTAACCTTTGTTTGGGGCTTTTGGTTAGCACATTCTAACCAATGTTATCCGGCCGTTTGTGCCGCACAAAGAAAGGATGTTCCGTTTATGATGCCGCTGAATCTTGCGGATATTGGCGAATCCAACACGATCAAACGGATCGGTGGTTCACCGGAAGTGAAAAAGCATTTGGAAAATTTAGGGTTTGTTGTCGGTGGAGATGTGACCGTGATCAACCAAATGGGCGGGAACATCATTGTACGGGTAAAAGAGTCCCGCGTGGCGATCGGCAGCGATATGGCACGAAAAATCATGATCTGAAATCATCAGTATAGAGGAGGTACGAATATGAAAACATTGAGAGACACCAGAATCGGCGAAACCGTGAAAGTGGTCAAACTGCATGGGGAAGGCGCGGTAAAACGCCGCATCATGGACATGGGCATCACGCGCGGCGTAGAAGTGACAGTGCGCAAAGTGGCGCCGCTCGGCGACCCGGTGGAAGTGACGGTGCGCAATTACGAATTGTCGCTTCGGAAGGCTGACGCGGAGATGGTCGAGGTAGAATAACAGCGTCTGTCAAGGGGTGCGCCGACCCCCTATTTTATCTCCATATGGTTAGCAATCGCTAATTGACGAAAGAAAGGAACATAGAAAATGGATTTGAGAATTGCTTTGGCAGGAAATCCGAACAGCGGAAAAACCACCTTGTTCAATGCGTTGACCGGTTCAAACCAATTTGTAGGAAACTGGCCGGGCGTAACGGTGGAAAAGAAAGAGGGAAAACTGAAAAAGCATGACGGCGTGATCATCACCGACCTGCCGGGAATTTATTCCCTTTCCCCCTACACACTGGAAGAAGTGGTGGCGCGGAATTATTTGATCGGGGAGCGCCCCGACGCGATCTTAAACATCATTGACGGTACAAACCTGGAACGGAACCTGTACCTGACAACACAACTCACGGAACTGGGCATTCCGGTTGTCGCTGCGATCAACATGGCGGATCTGATCAAGAAAAACGGCGACAAAATCAATTTAGAAGAACTGTCACGCCAACTCGGCTGTAAAGTGGTCAGCATTTCCGCCTTAAAAGGCACCGGCATAACAGAGGCCGCCGAAGCCGCCATTGCCGCGGCGCAAAGCGGCAAGACCGTACCGCAGCACACCTTCTCGGGCCCTGTGGAACACGCGCTGGCGCACATTGAAGAAGCCTGCGTTCATTCCATGCCGGAAGAACAGCAACGCTGGTACGCCATCAAGATTTTCGAGCGGGACGACAAAGTGATGCAGCAATTAAGCATCCCCGCCGACACGCTGAAACATATTGAAGAAGATATTCAAAAAACCGAAGCGGAACTGGATGACGACGCCGAAAGCATCATCACCAACGAGCGTTACATTTATATCGCCTCGGTGATCAAGGCCTGTTATAAGAAAAAGGCCGCGGGGCAACTTTCCACCTCGGATAAAATCGATAAAGTGGTTACCAACCGCTGGCTGGGCCTGCCGATTTTCGCCCTGATCATGTTCCTGGTCTATTACATTGCGATGGTGACTGTGGGCGCCGCCGCGACAGACTGGGCTAACGACGGTCTGTTCGGGGACGGATGGCATTTGTTCGGGATCGGCTCGGGCAAATATGAAGAAGCCGCCGAAGATTACGGCGCTGCCGTTAATGCCGTGACCGCCTTCATGGACGACATCGAGATCGACACCGAAGCGGATGATTTTGACGCGAAGGCTTTACTGGCCGACATCAAGGCCTTTACGGGCAGCGGCACCGCGACCGCCGTGGTAGAAGACGAGGAAACCCTTGCGGAAAGCGAACTGACCGTGTATTATGACGCGATCCCGAGCAACGCGAAGAAAGACGAAACCAACGCCATGACCTTTACCGACGCGGTGGCATACTTTGAAGAAAACGGATTTGACGAACCCGATCCTGCCGATTACGGCGTATGGGTGCCGGGGATCCCGGTGCTGATCGGGAACGGGCTTGACGCCGCCGGCGCGGCAGACTGGCTCTCCGGCCTGATTCTGGACGGTATTGTTGCCGGTGTGGGCGCGGTGCTGGGATTTGTGCCGCAAATGTTGGTCTTGTTCTTATTACTGGCCTTCCTGGAATCCTGCGGATACATGGCGCGTATCGCTTTTGTGCTGGACCGTATTTTCCGCAAATTCGGACTCTCGGGTAAATCCTTCATTCCGATGCTGGTTGGCGTTGGATGCGGAGTTCCGGGCGTCATGGCTTCCCGCACGATTGAAAACGAGCGTGATCGCCGCATGACGATCATGACCACCACCTTTATCCCCTGCGGCGCGAAAGTGCCCTTCATCGCCATGATCGCGGGCGCCATCTTCGGCGGCAGCGCATGGGTTGCCACTTCGGCATACTTTATCGGCATGGCGGCCATCATCATTTCGGGTATCATGCTGAAAAAGACCAAAATGTTCGCGGGCGATCCGGCTCCCTTTGTTATGGAACTTCCCGCCTACCATATGCCGACGGTTTCAAACCTTCTCCGCTCGATGTGGGAGCGCGGCTGGTCCTTCATTAAAAAAGCCGGCACCATCATCCTTCTTTCCACCATCTTGGTTTGGTTCACTTCTTTCTTCGGATTTATCGACGGCTCTTTCCGGATGTTGAGTGAAGACGAACTGGATTCCTCGCTTCTTGCAATCGTCGGGAATGCGATCGCCTGGATCTTTGCTCCGCTTGGATGGGGCAACTGGCAGGCTACCGTGGCCTCGATCACCGGGTTGGTTGCGAAAGAAAACATCGTGGGTACCATGGGCATTTTGTACGGCGGCGGCGACGCTTCCACCTATGCCACGATCGGCGGTGCGTTCACCGGGATCACCGGCTATTCCTTCCTGGTGTTCAACCTGTTGTGTGCCCCCTGCTTTGCGGCCATCGGCGCAATCAAACGGGAAATGAACAACGCCAAATGGACCTGGTTTGCCATTTTGTATCAATGCGGATTTGCTTATGCGATCGCCCTGATGATCAATCAATTCGGCGGTGCCTTTACAGGCCACCTCAATGTGATCGGGCTGATTTTTGCAATCGCCGTGCTGGCAACCATTCTTTACATGCTCTTCTTCAAGAAATATACCGAAGCCACAAAATTGACGGCAAATGTCAAAACCAAATAATTTCTGTAACAGGAGGAAATCCGAATGATAACCTGGTTAGTACAGCACATTGCCACTCTCTTGATTTGTTTTGTCCTGATCCTGATCGTGGTGGGCATCCTCTTCGTCCTTCGCCGCGACAGAAAAAACGGAAAATCCTCCTGTGGCGGCAACTGCGGTCATTGCCCGATGGGCGGCACCTGCCACAAATCTTAATCCGGCGGCTCTCCCGCCGCCTTGACCGCGCGGAGACGCCCGAAC
>CACXFE010000005.1 GCA_902766855.1 Oscillospiraceae bacterium
CTTGGAGGTGTAGTTCGCCGCATCAACATCTTTGCCGTCTACCTGAATGCCGGTGAAATCAGAATAATCACCGTTGGTCTTGAAAGTGGCGTCTTTGCCGCTGCCTTTTACCCATTCCTGACCCATGCCTTCTATGAAGATATAAACTTCGTCGGCACCGAGATTCGAAACGAATACAACTTCACCGTCGCCGGGGAATGTAGCGGTTGCTGTGCCATTTGTAAATGTTGCGGGGATTTTTTCGGGAGTAGTGGCATCCGTAGGAAGATACAGGAAGTAGCCTTGTGTAGAATCGTCTGCTCCTCGTACATTGAAAACAGTCGGTTTACCGTTGGTTTCGGTAAGATTGAAGTGATCGATGATTTTCATGCCACTTTCAACCTGATCGTCAAACTTGCTGGTATCCGAACTGTCAGGAGCAACATCCTTCCCGTTGGAAGTAGCAACTACAACCGCGTTTTCACGCTGTGTCGGTGAATTGTCCGCAGCAGATGCAACCATCGCAAATGCAGTTACGGCCAATGCCAAAGTGAGAACAAATGCTAAAACTTTTTTCATGATGATTTCCCTTTCATAAATTATTTTATTTCTTTATAAAAAACATCCAAAAGCAGTTGATAAAACTGATTTTCATCAATCGTAAATGTTTCAAGGTTTCCTTCTGCCCCGACAGTTCCTTGAACACTGCGAAATTGAAAATCCGCACCTAATGCCTCAGATGCAAGAAACGCTGCCCCGGTAACATCAATATCCGTCACCGTGTTTTTTGCAATTCTTTTATATAGTTTAACCGGCAAGGACAAATCGTTTCGCATGGCCGATTTGGCTTGCTGCGCAAAACTCATTAAAAACTTTTGCTGCCGATTGGATCGAACTTCGTTACTGGCTTTCCGATACCGCAAAAAGCGAAGAACATTTTTTGAAGTGATCCATACTTCCGCACCGTTCTTCATTTCGGGCGAAATAGCGGTTAAATCTTCTTCCAAGCGGACCGGAACTTTGCCGACAGCAGACATCACTTCCGGCACCGCATCCATATAAATGGCATAGTATCCGCTGATCGGAAGATTGTAAAACAACTTGGAAACGGCTTTGACCGTTAAATCGGAAGATTGCTTCGCCGTGGTTCCGTAAGAATATGCCAAACAAAGTTGAGCCTTAGAAGTGGTCAAAAACCGATTGTTACTGTCATAAACATCGATTTCCGCCATGGTGTTGCGCGAAACAGCAACGATATTGGCTTTTTTCGCAACCGGATCCAACGAAAACAGATAAAAGGAATCCGCTTGGTGGGTAACCGAGTCATTCGGTGCCGCCCGGTCCACCCCGATCACCAATACATTGATGAGGTCTTCATTATAATTGTAAGCCACGCCGTTATAATACGCATCCGCTTCTTCCGGCACACTTTCCGTTCCGACAGGAGGCAATTTGGTGTCATCAAAACTTAACCGGTTGCGAAGGCGCCGTTCTCCCAATTTTATGATAATAAAATAGGAAGCAACCAACGCAATGATGATGAACAAGATCACCGCCAGCGTGATAAGAAGTTTTTTATGCCGTGCGGCAAAACCGGCGTTATGCCTGAACTCACTCTTGCTCATAACTGTCATAAGTACGAACCGCCTGAACAAGATACCGCTCGTTATCCTTGGAAGTGCAGGTAGATAAGGTAATGATCTTATCGTTGATCGTTACCGGCACATCGTCGGCAATGTTGGCGCTCATGTTACGCGTATTGAAAATCATATCCAAATACCCTTTTCGTAATACAGGATCCATAAAGTCATAACTTAACAGGATGTGGCTGTCATTCCAAACATAGGCGGCAAAGATCTCATATTTCATGATCCGCCCCGGCATATAGATATGAATCACCCGGTTTTCTTTGAAGAAATCACGGTTGCGGAATCTCTTTAATGTGCCGAACATGGTACCGTTCAACATATTATGCCCATAGATCACCGTATTGAAATCGCTGAAATCTTTTTTGTTATAACTTTCCGTATAAATGCTGCCGTATCTTGAAGAGTTCCCGTTTACTGTGTGATTCAGATAAAACGCATTGTTTTCGGGGTGTTGCAAGATCGGATAATCGATCACCGTGCCGGGCACATTGATCCACGCATAAATATCCGGATTGGCGCGCCGCAATTCCTCAAAATCGACCGGTGTTTCCACAGAAACCGGCGCTTTGGAAGAAACAACTTCACTTGAAACCTTCACATCTGATCGCAGTTTTTCAAGATCCTCATAGCCCCAGCGTGATACGATTAAAGCAATCAAGCAACCGACACAACATAAAACCGCAATCAAAAATATGATGATCCAAACTTTTTTTCGCGTTTTTTCCGTTGCCGTCACTCCGTCCTCCGCAATACTGCGATATATATAACCGCAGTTTGATTATACAACATCACAACTTAAAAGTCAAGCAAAATGCAAAGAAAAATTCTCTGTTTTATGCAAAAAAGTCCCGATTTGCTAAAAACGCACCGGAACTTTTCCATTTTCAGATCACACGCAAACGAATCACGCCGTCAATCGCACCGATTTCCTCCGCCACTGCAGAAGTATCCGCCGCGCCGACATCCAGCATGGTATAGGCATAATCCCCGCGGGATTTGTTCAACAGATTCTCGATATTGACATTATCCTGGGCAAAAATCGCGGTGATCGCCGTCAGCATATTGGGGATGTTTTTATGGATCACGCAAATGCGGTTTTCGCCGCTGCGCGGCATCGTGATCTCCGGCAGGTTGACCGAATTCACAATATTGCCGTTCTCAATATAATCAATCAGTTCCCTTGCCGCCATGGAGGCGCAGTTGTCTTCCGATTCGGGGGTGGAAGCGCCGAGATGTGGGATCGCGATCACACCGTCTACCCCTAAAATATCATCCGACGGGAAATCCGTGACATAGGACGAAACTTTGCCCGATTCCAACGCGGTTTTTAAGGCGTTGTTATCTACAAGCCCGCCCCGTGCGAAATTCAGAATGCGAACCCCGTCTTTCATGCGGGCGATCGAATCACTGTTGACTAAATTTTTGGTAGAATCGGTCAACGGGACATGAATGGTGATGTAATCACATTTCTCAAAAATCTCATTGATATCAAAGATGTGAATCGCATTGTGATTCAGGTTCCACGCCGATTTGACCGAAAGATACGGATCGTACCCGTAAACCTTCATGCCGAGATGGTTGGCGGCGTTTGCCACCATGACGCCGATCGCGCCAAGCCCGATCACACCAAGCGATTTTCCCTTGATTTCCGGCCCGGCGAAAGCGCCTTTTCCTTTTTCCACCATTTTGCCGACTTCTTCGCCGTTGCCTTTCAGCGTTTTGGCCCATTCGATCCCCGAAATCACCCGGCGAGAACTGATGAGCAACCCCGCGATCACCAATTCCTTCACCGCGTTGGCATTGGCGCCCGGCGTATTGAATACCACAATTCCCTGTTCAGAGCAACGGTCGATCGGGATATTATTCGTTCCCGCGCCGGCACGCGCAATGGCTTTCAAGGTTTTAGGAAACGGCTCTTCATGCAGGGCGGCGGAACGCACGATCGCCCCGTCGGCGTTTTCTACCTCGTCCCCGACAGTGTACTTGTCGTCAAACTCCCGCAAACCGCTTTTGGAAATTTTATTATAGGTTTTGATCTTAAACATTATGCGTTTTCCTCCTCGAATTTCTGCATGAACGCCACCAATTTCTCCACGCCTTCGATCGGCATGGCATTATAAATGGAAGCGCGCATACCGCCGACCGAGCGATGCCCTTTGATATTCACAAAGCCGGCTTTTTTTGCCTCCGCCACAAATTTGGCGTCCAGTTCCTCGCTTCCCGTAACAAACGGCACATTCATCAACGAACGGTCTTCCGGAACCACTGTGCCCTTGAACAAACGGCTTTGATCAAGGAAATCATACAGGATCTTTGCCTTTTTCTCGTTGTAGGCTTTCATGGCTTCCAACCCACCCATTTTCTTGATCCATTTGAATACCAGCCCTGCGATATAAATGGTATAGCAAGGCGGCGTGTTGAACATGGAGCCGTTCTCGGAATGAGTGGCATAATTCAACATGGTGGGTGTTATTTCCATCGCATTGCCGATCAAATCCTTGCGGATGATCACAATGGTCACGCCTGCCGGCGCAACATTCTTTTGTGCGCCCGCGTACAAAACACCGAATTTGGAAACATCAATCGGCTCCGATAAAATGCAACTGGAAATATCCGCTACCAGCGGCACATCCCCGGTGTCGGGCAATTCATGGTATTTTGTACCGTAAATGGTGTTGTTCATGCAGATATGTACATAATCCGCCTCCGGGTCGAAATCAGCACGGGTTGTTTTCGGGATATAGGAATAGGTTTTATCCGCGGAAGAAGCAACCGCACGCGCCGCGCCGTAGCGCGCCCCTTCTTTATAAGCCTTGTTTGCCCATTGCCCGGTGATGATATAATCCGCTTTATGGTTCTTATTCATCAGATTCAGCGGAACCATGGCGAACTGGGTGGAAGCACCGCCCTGTAAAAACAGCACTTCATAATCATCGGGAATGTTCATGATTTCCCGCAAATCGGCCTCTGCCTGCTTGATGATCGCGTCATACTCCTTGGAGCGGTGAGACATTTCCATGACCGATTGCCCGGTCTCGCCGTATTCCAGCATTTCCGCCGCGGCGGTTTTCAAAACCTCTTCGGGCAGCATGGAAGGCCCTGCACTGAAATTATAAACTCTTGCCATTTTTGTTACCTCCGAATCATCCAAAAGGACTTTTTTTATCAAACTGCAATCTATTATATGCGAAGCGTGGCTGTTTGTCAATAGGATTGTTAAAAAAAAAACAATAAATTTTTAAAAAACACCTTTTCTCGAAAAAGTTTGTTATTTTTTTAACAATTAGCGTGTTACATTCCCTTTCCTGTATGTTTTGCGCTTTTCATTCCGTTGCCACACCATATGAATTTTCCTAGAAACAACAACGGCCGCATCAATGATGCGACCGCCGTTTTTGGGGGCAGAAAACACGCGATAAACGAATTTTAACATTCGCTTTCGCAAGGAAAAATTGTTGTTGCAGGCAACCTTTCAGTTCGGCACGGTTGCCTTTTTATTTTATTCGGACATTGCCGCCAGATTCTTTTTCAGATTTTCCAGTTGTTGACGCAGTTGCGCCGGCAATTTATCGCCGAATTTTTTATAATGCTCTTCGATCTCGGCCGCTTCGGCGCTCCAAACCGCTTTATCCACTTTCAGGATGCTCTTCAAAGTATCCAGATCCATGTCAAGATCGGTCAGGTCAATATCTTCCGCTTTCGGCACATAACCGATGGCGGTTTCGGTAGCATCCGCTTTGCCTTCGCAGCGATCAATGATCCAGTTCAGAACGCGCATATTGTCCCCGAAGCCCGGCCATACAAAGTTGCCCTCATCATCGGTGCGGAACCAGTTGACATTGAAAATTTTGGGCGCTTTCTCTCCTAATTTTTCACCCATTTCCAACCAATGCGCGAAATAATCGCCCATATTATAGCCGCAGAAAGGCAACATCGCCATCGGATCGCGGCGAACCACGCCTACCGCGCCCGCGGCGGCGGCAGTAGTTTCAGAAGCCATAGCAGAGCCGACGAACACGCCGTTGACCCAGTCTTTCGATTGATAAACCAGCGGTGCGCACTTTGCACGACGGCCGCCGAAAATAATCGCGGAAATCGGCACGCCCTCGCCTTTATCAAATTCCGGTGAAATGCAAGGGCAGTTGACCGCAGGCGCGGTAAACCGGGAATTGGGATGAGCGGCACAGGTGGATTTATCCGCTTTGTTGAACTTGGAAGCATCCCACGGATTTCCCTTCCAGTCAAGCGCATTGGTCGGCAAATCCTTGTTAAGCCCTTCCCACCAAACGGTATTATCATCCAAATTCAGCGCCACATTGGTGAAGATGGTGTTTTTCTTGGTGGATTCCAACGCGTTAAAGTTGGAATGTTCATTGGTGCCGGGCGCTACGCCGAAGAAGCCGTTTTCGGGATTGATCGCATACAAACGCCCGTCTTCCTTGATCCGCATCCAGGCAATATCGTCGCCCACTGTCCAGATCTTATATCCTTTTTTGCGCAAATATTCGGGCGGAATCAGCATGGCGAGGTTGGTTTTTCCGCAAGCAGACGGGAACGCCGCCGCAATGTAACGCACTTCGCCTTGCGGATTTTCAAGC
>CACXFE010000006.1 GCA_902766855.1 Oscillospiraceae bacterium
CTCTCCCACCACGGCGAGCCGGAATTCGGCGCGGCGGTACGCCCGATGTTCATTGAAGCCGAGATTTTAAGCGAACTGGACTTAATGGATTCCCGCATATACGAAATGCGCGAGGCGGTTTCCGCAACAAAGGCGGAGGATTTTTCCTCCCGCATATGGGCGATGGACAACCGCAAACTTTTCAACCACAACCGTACGGATTTGAATAATCCCATCCAATTATTCTAAAAATAATATCAATCATATAAGAAAGGTAATTTAGCGTGAAAAAACACGCTGAAAATATAAAGACGCCTGTTTCTCGCCTTTGTCATCAAAGGTAACGAAACAGATGCGATAGGATCATCACCGTTTCGGTGATTCTTTATCGCATTTTGCGTCTTGGAAAGAAATGGTGATCATGATGAACATTACAAAAGACATGCTGATCGGAGAAGTGCTTGACATGGACAGCAGCGCCGCGGAATACTTTTTCGAAATCGGAATGCACTGCCTCGGCTGCCCCGCTTCCCGGGGAGAAACCATTGAGCAGGCCTGCGAAGTACACGGAACGGATTGCGACGAACTCGTTGCCAAACTGAACAAGCATTTCGCGGCAAAATGAGGCCCTGCCTGCGCCTGCAAACCATCGCTTCCCTTGTGCCGCAAGGCGCAAGGGTTTGCGATATCGGAACCGATCACGGATATTTGCCGGTTTTTTTGATGCAAAACGGAATTGCCGCCAAGGTGATCGCCACCGATCTGCGGGAAAAACCGCTGGAAAACGCCCGAAAAAATTTACAAAAATTCGCTGTGCAAGGCGTGGAAACCCGTTTGTGCGACGGGCTTTCCGGTGTTGCCCCGCACGAAGCGGACACTGTGGTGATCGCCGGCATGGGCGGTGAAGTGATCCGCGATATTATCATGCGGTGCGCATGGCTCACGGAAGAGCCCGCCGCCGCTTTGATCCTGCAACCCACCACCTCCCCCGAAGTTCTTCGCCGTTTTCTCACCGAAAACGGTTTTGCCATCTTGCGGGAAATCCCCCTTGAAGAAAACGGAAAGGCATATTCTGTTTTACTTTCCCGTTACTGCGGCAAAAAAACCGACCCGGGTGAGGCTTTTTTCTTCATCGGGCTGGTATCGCCCGATTCCGCCGCAGGGCGGGCTTACATCGAAAAACAGTACCGGCGCATCCAAAAATGTGCCGAAGCACTGGAAAATAACCCGGCAGAACAGGAAAAAGCCGGTTATTACCGCCGCCTTGCACAAGAAATTGCGCAATCGGCAAAACTGTAAAACGGAGAATCCTATGCCATTTGACGGATGTTTTTTAAAACAAACCGTGCGCGAGTTAGAGGAAGCCATCGACACGCATATTGATAAAATCTACCAACCCTCGAAAGACGAGTTGGTTTTTCTGTTGCGCAAAAAAGGATTTGCCAAGCGGCTTTTCATCTGTATGAAGCCGGGCGCGGCGCGCCTCCATTTTACCGAAGAAAAATTAGAAAACCCGCCTGCTCCTCCCATGTTTTGTATGCTGGTGCGCAAGCATCTGTCAGGCGGCAAACTGCTTGCCGTTACCCAACCCGGAGCGGAGCGCGTGGCGCAACTGTTGTTTTCCGCGGTCAACGAAATGGGGGATCCTGTTCAGATCCGCCTGATTTGTGAATTTATCGGCAATAAAACCAATTTATTGCTGGTAGGAGAGGACGGGAGGATCATCGACGCCCTGCGCAGAAGCGACCCCGAAACCGGCGATCGCTTTTTACTGCCGGGCGCCCTCTACCAACCGCCCGAAAAACAGGAAAAGGCCGATCCCACCACCCACACCGCCGCGCAACTCGCCGCTCTCGCCGCCGCCGAAAATAAAGATACGGCCGCGGCTCTGCTTGACACGGTGGAAGGCTTTTCCCCGCTGATCTGCCGCGAAATTGCCTGGAAACAGGAAACGGGTGTGCCTCTGCAAGAAGCAATCGCTTCCATTTTACAAGATGTGAACGGAGCCGGCGCCCCTACCCTTTTAATGAAACCAAACGGCATTCCCGCCGATTTTACTTATACCGCCATCACCCAATACGGCAGTGATGTCAGCCTTCTCCGCTGCGACAGTTACTCCGCCCTGCTTGACACCTTTTATGCCGAGCGGGAAAAGGCCGATCGCATTCACCGCGCCGCCGCCGATATGATCAAACTGGTACGCACTTTACGCGCACGAACTGAAAAAAAACTTGCTTTGCGCCTGCAAGAACTGGAAAAATGCAAAGACAGAGAAACCCTGCGCATCTACGGGGAATTGCTGAAAGCCAATCTGTACGCGGTCAAAAGCGGTGCGAAAACGGTCACTGTCCCGAATTTTTACGAGGAAATGAAACCGATCACCATTCCGCTGGATCCCACACTGTCCCCCCAAAAAAATGCCGCGCTTTACTTCAAGGAATACAAAAAAACCTACACCGCCGAGCAAACCCTCACCGCCCTGACCGCACAAGACCGGGAGGAATTGGCCTACTTAGAAACGGTGGCAGACAGTATTGCCCGTTGTGAGTCCCTTACCGATGTGGCTGAAATCCGGGAGGAACTGGCACAGGCGGGTTACTTGAAACAAGCGCCGAACAAGCGCAAAAAAGAAGCCCCCACTCACCTGAAAGAATTTGTTTCTTCCGAAGGCTATCGCATCGCAGTCGGAAAAAACAACCGGCAGAACGATCTGCTCACAACTGTGTTGGCAGGAAAAAACGACCTGTGGTTTCATACCAAAAATATTCCCGGCTCTCATGTTGTGGTGTTTTGCGGCGGGAATCCGGTATCCGATGAAACACTGCTTTTCGCGGCGCATTTAGCCGCCGCCCATTCCAAGGCCGCCGGTTCTTCCAATGTCCCGGTGGATTACACCCCGGTCAAGTTTGTGAAAAAGCCGGCCGGCGCCAAACCCGGAATGGTGATCTATACCACCAACAAAACCTTATTTGTCACCCCGAACGGAGGTTCCGCTTTATGAATTTAGGTGTTTCCACTTCCTGTTTTTACCCTCTGGAAACCGAAGAATCGCTTGAAGAACTCGGGAAAGCCGGGATTCAAACGGTAGAAATCTTTTTTAACGCGGTATGCGAATTACGGCCTGCTTTTATCGATTTGCTGGAAAAAATCCTCCGTGCTTATGATATGCGGGTGGTTTCCATTCATCCCACCATGTCGCTTGCCGAGTCCTTTATGATTTTTTCAGAGTATGACCGGCGGTATGAAGAAGCGGAAGACGATTATCGCCGCTATTCCGAAATTGCCGCAAGATTCGGCGCACGATACATCATCATGCACGGCGGCAAACCGAACGGCCTTTTGACCGACGAGGAATACTGTGAGCGATATATGCGCTTAAAAACCGCCACGCGGGAAAACGGCGTAACGGTTTTGCAGGAGAATGTTGTTCGTTTCCGCGCGGGCGATCTTGATTTTTTGCGATCCATGTGCGAAATTTTAGGCGAGGAAGCCGAATTTTGTTTAGACCTCAAACAAGCCCTCCGCTGCGGATACGACCCGATGGATCTCACCCGCGAATTTCTGCCTCACATCCGGCATTTTCATATCAGCGATCATAACCTTTCCTCGGATTGCCTGCTCCCCGGTGACGGTGGTTTCAACTTCCGGGAATTTGCCGATTTTTTACGGCAAAATTGCTATGACGGCGCGGGGATCATCGAAGTTTATCGCTCTTGTTACCAAAAATACGACGAAATTTTTGATTCTTTCAAAAAATTGAAATTGACTATTGATAAATGATACAAGATTTGTTATAATACTGTTATAAATTGCAAAAATTTTGGAATAAGAGGTATTGATGTGAAAAATGTTTCTGTTTTTTATCTGGTCCAAATTGCTCTGAAATACTTGTATATTTTAATGATATCGGCCGTGGTTTTCGGTATTGCGGCATTTGCTTTCTGTAAATTCGTCGCCGTTCCGCGATATTCCGCGAAAGGTTCTGTTATTGTAACCAACGGCGCTATTACCTCCGATGATACCAATTCTCTCAATTCCGGCAATAAAGTCAACAACGCCGATGTGGTGGCTTCCCTTCAATTAAAGCCCACCGTGATCGATATTTTAAAAACCAACAATATTTACAAGAAGTTGGCCGAGCGTTACACCGGAAAATACACCTATGCGCAACTCACTTCCGCCTTCACCGTAGCCAGCCGGAATGATTCGACCTTGTTTATCGATATTTCGGTCACCGCTTCCACGGGTGAAGAAGCCCTCCAGTTAGTCAATGACTTTTTGGAACTGGCGCCGGATTACATTGTTTCCACGATTCCGAGTTCTAAAGCCGATATTTACCTGGCCGACAATTCTTATAAAACTTATCCCCGCACCTTTACCACGGTGATCGCCTCGGCTTTTGCCGGTGCCGTTCTGGCCTACCTGATCGTGTTTGCTATTGCCATGTTGAATAATACGATCAATACCGAAGAAGATCTTTCCGAGAATTACGATATCCCGGTGCTTGGCAATATTCCGGATTTCACCAATGCGAAAAACCAAAAAGGATATTATAAAAACAAC
>CACXFE010000007.1 GCA_902766855.1 Oscillospiraceae bacterium
CCTGTATCCTATTTGATCGGCGATCTTCGCGCAGATGAGATCGGTGATCAGTTGGGTAACATAAAAAACAACCGAGATCAAAGCAATCCCGGAAAACGATATGCCGTAAGTTTGGTGGAACATCAAAAAAAGAAGGGGCGTAAAATTGGCGGAAATCGCCTGTGTTACAAACCCGAGATAACAGGCCAGTTTTGTTTTGCCGTATTTTTTTATATCGCTCATTGCTTGCACTCCGATACTATGGTAAATGATTTCATAAAATAATGTCAACTGATGGATCTGTTCAGCAGGCATTCAAATAAAAACGCCCGTAAAAAGAAACACAGCCGTGATTTCTTTTTCGGGCATTTAAAAGATTTTCTGATCAAGCCGCTCCGAAAGGAGGGAAGGGTGTTCCGTTACCCGTTGTATTTATGGTTTTTGATTTTCAAGCGCGCCATGGAGCGAGCCAACGAAATTTCATGCTCACGATGCTCTTTGATATTAGCGGAATGCTTGATATTGTGAAGTGCTTTTTCTTTTTCTGCAAGGGCTTTGGCTTCATCAATCTCATCCGACCATTCGCAGAATTCGGAAAAAACCGTCACATGATCCCGCTCTGTTTCCATAAAACCGCCTTCCACATAGGCGCTTTTCCAAGCCCCTTCCGCTTTGATGCGCAACTCGCCTACCACCAGCGAGGCGATCATCGGGGCGTGCTCGCGCAAAACGGCCAGTTGCCCGGTTTCGGTTTCGCAAATAATTTCTTCCGCATCGCCGTTGTAAAATTGTTTTTCGGGCGTGATCACTTCCAATAAAAAGGTACTCATACTGTGCCCCCGTTAAAGTGTTTTCGCCTTTTCCACGGCTTCTTCAAAGGTGCCGACCATCGAAAAAGCCAATTCCGGCAGATCGTCCGCCTCGCCTTCCATGATCCGGCGGAATCCTTCGATCGTATCCTGTAATTTTACAAAACGCCCTTCCTGCCCGGTATACGCCTTGGCAACAAACATGGGCTGTGATAAAAAGTTTTGAATTTTGCGGGCGCGGTAAACGGTTTGCCGGTCTTCGGGGGATAGTTCTTCCATCCCGAGAATGGCGATCACATCTTTCAGATCGTCATACCGTTGCAGGCATTCCTGCACTTTCCGCGCAATTTCATAGTGTTTCTGCCCTACGATTTCGGGTTCCAGCACCCGGCTGGACGATTCCAGCGGATCCACTGCCGGATAGATTCCCTGCTCCGCGATCGCACGGGATAACACGGTGGTGGCGTCAAGATGGGTGAAGATCGTGGCGGGGGCGGGGTCTGTCAAGTCATCCGCCGGGACATACACCGCCTGCACCGAGGTGATCGAGCCTTGCTTGGTTGAGGCGATTCGTTCCTCGATTGCGCCCAATTCGTTGGCAAGCGTCGGTTGATAGCCTACCGCGCTCGGCAAGCGGCCGAGCATGGCGCTCACCTCGTTGCCCGCTTGCACAAAGCGGTAAATATTATCTATAAACAACAGCACATCCTGATGCCGCTCATCCCGCAGGTATTCCGCCATGGTAAGTCCGGTCATCGCTACGCGCATTCTGCTGCCGGACGGCTCATTCATTTGCCCGAACGCCAGAACGGTTTTTTCAATCACACCGCTTTTGCGCATATCGCAGATCAACTCATTGCCTTCCCGGCTGCGCTCACCCACGCCGGTAAAAACCGAATACCCGCCGTGATGAACGGCGATATTGTGGATCATTTCCATGATCAGCACGGTTTTGCCCACGCCGGCACCGCCGAATAATCCGATTTTTCCGCCCTTGGCATAGGGCACCAGCAAATCAATCACCTTGATGCCGGTTTCCAGCAATTCGGTGGCAGGCTTCTGCTCGTACAAACTCGGCGCACTGCGATGGATCGGCAGTGTTTTTTCGGCGGTGATCGCGCCGCCGCCGTCGATCGGTCTGCCCAGCACATCCACCGCGCGCCCGATCACGCCGTCGCCTACCGGCACTTCAATGCCCTTGCCGTCAGACTGCACCGTCAGATTACAGCGAAGCCCTTCGGTGGCTTCCAGTGCGATGGCACGCACCGTGTGGGTGTCCAGGTGCATCGCCACTTCGGCGTGTTTATCGTATTGCTCGATCGTGAGTAAGGCGTTGATGGGCGGCAGGCACCCGTCGTCAAACCGCACATCCATCACCGGGCCGGAAATTTTCACGATTTTTCCCACATAGTTTTTCATTGATCCGGCTCCCCTTTCTACACCGCGCCTTCCGCGGAAGTGGCGGCGGCAATTTCCGTGATTTCATTGGTGATCGCTAATTGCCGTGCCGCATGGATTTTTTCCTGCAATTTGGCGATCATTTCATCGGCATTTCGGGTGGCGCTTTGCATGGCGTTCATCCGTGCGGCATTTTCGCTTGCGGCCGATTGCATCAAAATATCATAAACCAATCCGGTAATATACTGCGGCACCATTTCGTTATAAACCTGCTCGGGATCCGGCTCATAAATCAAGCGGGTGTCGTTTTGCGGATGATAGTCCACATCGTCAAAATCCCGGCGCAGCAAGGGCAAAATGCGCTTGCAAACAGGGCGCTGCAAAGTGGAAGTGACATATTCGGTGTATACGATATACACCTCGCTGACGGTGCAATCGTCGTACAAATCCACGATCTGCCCGCCGATTTGGCGCGCCAAATGTAAGGAAGGCTTTTGGGAAGCGCCGTACCAGTTGTCATCCGGCGTCATGCCCTGGGCCGCAAACAGTTCCGTTCCTTTTAAGCCGAGAGAATATAAAACGGTTTCCGGGTATTCCTCCATCTTCTGCATCGCCATATTGACCACGGCGGTATTATACCCGCCGCATAATCCTTTATCGGATGTAATAACGAAGAAAAGCGCCTTCCCGCCCTCGGTCAATTCGATGAACGGATCACTCAACGCATTGTGCTTGGTTTTGGAAACAATATCCCGAATGGCGAAGCGCAGTTTTCGCATATAACTCAAATTATAGTCGATATTCTGCATCGAGTGCTTCATTCGGGAAGTGGCCAGCAAATACATCGCGTTGGTGATCTGCCGCGTTTGCGTTACCGCGTTCAGGCGTTGTTTCAGTTCACTGATGTTCTCCATGGATCAAACACATTTCCTTAAATCGTTCTAAATGCCGGATCAATTCGGCTTCTTCCGCTTCGGACAAGTCGCCGCTTGTATTTACGGCTTCCGCCAATTCGGCGCACTGTTCACGAAGATAAGCCGTTAAAAGCGGGGCAAATTCGTCCGCGTCTTCCGGCGATACATCAAAAATATTGTGATGATAGGCCGTCAGAAGCGCCACCTCTTCAAACAGGGTGTACGGCCGGGTTTTGGGTTGTTTTAACAATTCGGTTAAAGTATGCCCCCGGATCAGCATGCGTTTTGTGGCGTCATCCACATCACTGCCGAAGCGGGTAAATACCGCCATTTCCCGATATTGCGATAATTCGATCCGCAATGTTCCCGCGACTTTGCGCATGGCCTTATGCTGTGCCGCACGCCCTACGCGCGAAACCGAAAGCCCCGTATTGACCGCCGGGCGCACCCCGTTATGGAACAGATCGGTTTCCAGATAGATCTGCCCGTCGGTAATCGAGATCACATTGGTGGGGATATAGGCGGACATATTGCCGCCCATGGTTTCAATGATCGGGATCGCGGTGATACTGCCGCCGCCGTTTTCTTCGTTCATGCAGGCGCTGCGCTCCAACAAACGGCTGTGCAGGTAAAACACATCGCCGGGAAAAGCCTCCCGCCCGGGCGGGCGATGAAGCAAAAGCGACATGGTACGATAGGCCACCGCGTGTTTGGAAAGATCATCGTAAATCACCAAAACATCTTTCCCGTCCCGCATGAAGCCTTCCGCTACCGAGGCGGCGGCGTAGGGCGCAAGGTACTGCATCGCAGGGCTATCCGAAGCGGTTGCCGCTACGATCACGGTATAGTGCATGGCGCCTTCCGCCCGCAGGGTATTCATCGTTTGTGCAATGACGGATGCCTTTTGCCCGATCGCACAGTAAATACAAATTACATCGGAATGTTTTTGGTTGATCACCGTATCCAGCGCGATGGTGGTTTTCCCGGTCTGCCGGTCTCCGATGATCAGTTCACGCTGCCCCCGGCCGATCGGAATCATGCTGTCAATGGCAAGAATGCCCGTTTCCAACGGTTTATCTACCGGGCGGCGATCCATGATCGCCGGGGCGGTTCGTTCCACCGGGAGATAGTCTTCCGCCATGAGCGGCGCCCCGTCTAACGGGCGACCGATCGGATCAATCACCCGACCGAGCAGAATATCTCCCACCGGCACTTTGGCAACCATGCCGGTGCCTTTCACGCCGGTGCCGACATTGACCGCGTCCGCGTTATCCATTAACACCGCGCCAACGCCGTCCTCCGTTAAATCCAGCGCCATGCCGAAGACGCCGCCGTCAAATTCCAGCAGTTCACCGTACAGCCGGTCAGGCAGGTCGGTCACCCGGACCACGCCGTCCCCTACTTTTGCCACCTTGCCGCGGCGATACACAATCGGGGCGGGATGAAAGGCTTCAATCTGTCTTTTGAGATAACTGCTGATTTTCTCTTGAACAGGCTCTGTCACATTGTCCACCCCTACTCTTTGATTCGTTTTTGCATTTCGGCAAGTTGAGAGGAAATGCTGGTATCGTATACCACCCCGCCGACTTCCGCGATAAATCCGCCGATCAGCGTAGGATCGACGATATGTTGAAAATCCGCTTCTCCCAATTTTTTGCGGAACCCTTCACATAATAGCCGATAAGTTTCTTCCGAAAGGCTTTCCGCTGTTTTGATGATGACTGTTTGCATAGGCGCCACCGCTTATTCGGCGTGATAATCGGCCAGAAACGCCTGCGCGATCCGCCGGTTATCCTCATCGTTGATTTCCCGCCCGAGCACTTTTTCGGAAATATCAAACGCCAGCGCCGTAATATCATCCTGCATACCGGCGATGGTTTTGCGTTTTTCTTTTTCGGCTTCTTCCGCCGCTTTCCGGCGAATTTCCGCCGCGTCTTTCTGCGCGTTTTCCATGATTTCCCGCGCATTTTCTCGGGCTTCCCGCTCCGCTTCCCGGATCACGGCGTCTGCCTTTTCTTGCTGCGCTTGCGTCAGGCTGTCAAGTTGTTCTTTTGCCTGCTCGGCTTCGGCTTTTGCCGCGGCGGCGTCTTCTAATTCCTTTGCCACACGGGCTTGGCGCGCGGCAAGAAATTTTTTCACCGGCTGATACGCGAGTTTCCGCACGATCAAAAACAAGATGATGATGTTCAGGATATTAAGGATCAGATCTCTCGCAAGATCGGATAAAACCAAACCTTCCATGCTTTCGCTCCCTTATTTCGCCGCCAAAATCAGGGCGATAACAAAGGCGTAGATCGCCGTGGATTCCGCCAGGGCGCACCCTAACAGAAGGATCGCGTTGATCTTGCCGGAAGCCTCCGGCTGGCGGGCAACCGCATCCACCGCCTTCGCGGTGGCAAAACCCATTCCGAGGCCGGCGCCGAGCGCCGTCAACATTGCCATTCCTGCACCGATTGCTGTCATTGATAATTCCTCCTATTCGATTGCTTCATTGATAAAGGTCAACGATAAAATAATAAAAATGTACGCCTGAATGATGGGGTGGAAGAGATTGAAATATAATCCCGCCACTGCCGGGATCCCGGCGGCATAGCCCCCTAATACCGATTTCAGCAGATCCATCACGATCATGCCGCCGATCATGTTTCCGAATAAACGGCAGGCCAACGAGATCGGGATCGCCACATCGCTTAATATTTTCATGGGCAGAATGATCGGCGTGGGGTTGGAGAGGGCTTTGATCCGCCCGCCGAGGCCTTTTTTCCGCAACCCGTAGTAATTGATCAATACAAAAGTGATCAGCCCCATGGATAAGGTGACCACCAGATCCGAGGTGGGCGGGCGCTGGCCGAACAGTTCGGAAAACGCCGAGGCGATCATAAAAACGCCGAGCGAAAACATATAGGGGGACAACTGCTCGCCGTACTCTCCCACCGTGCCGCAAGTGAAGCGATCCATCGCCTCCACGGCCAGTTCCATGATGTTTTGAAACCCTTTCGGGTGATCGGGATCAAACCGCGGGAAAAGGAACAAACGGAAGATCAGGCAAAGCAATAAAATGATCGCCGTTAAGATCCACATCAGCACACTGGTGCGGGCAAAGGTTACGCCAAACAGTTCCACCCGCTCACTGAACAAGGAAAACTCAACTTCCATGCCCTTTGTTTTTCCGCTGTATGCCGCGATCAGCGTACCGATGAAGAACCACGCGGCCATCACCGTCAAAGCGAGCGATAAGCGCGATCGCCTTTTTCGCTTTTTGTTTTCACCGTGCTGCCTGATCGCGCTTTTCGCGGCGACGGTCATCACCAATCCTGCCGCAAACACGGCGGCGGAAACGGCCAATTCAATGATCGTGACGGTTTTCGTTTTTACCATCTCCTGTTCTTACTTTTACTTTCGCGCGGATAAGCGTTTGATAAACAAACCACAGTGACACCGCCAAAGGCAATCCGGCGGAAAAACCGACCGCGCAAGCCACCGCGTAACGGAGAAAGAAAAGTGCCAATAACGCCGCGGCGATGCCGTATAAAAACAATTTCAACAATAAAAAGAGGACGGCTTTCATCGTGTCGCCTCCGGTGACGGAAAACAGCGTTTCTTTCAGCAGAAACGCTTGCAAAACTCCAAAAGCACAAGCAATCAATCCGGCAACTAACACGGCAAAGCCTCCTTGTTTATCCGTTAATTATACCACTTTTTCAGCGCAAGTCAAGTAAAAAACAAAAATCCGCCTTTTCG
>CACXFE010000008.1 GCA_902766855.1 Oscillospiraceae bacterium
GAAATGCTTGACATCTTCAAAGGCATACCGTAAAGCGTCACATAAATGGTTGTCGCTGTCTTTGGGCATGCGCCTGCCGTTTTCGGAGAGGCGGTCGTCATAAGCGTAAGAGGAAAGTTCGCGGATCATATTCACACAGGAAGGATCCACCGTAATGGAATATTCGCTGATGGCGGCGATCCCGTTCAGGATACTGTCCCTTCCTTTGACAGAGGGGGTGATCCGCACAATGCCGAGGCGGCGCAGGTCTTCATTGGATTTCGGCTCGGCACAATCCGCGCGGATCTTCTCTTTTGCAAAGCCCATGCGTTTGATTTCATCGGCTATATCGCAGTTGAGCATCCGCGTTTTGCAGAATTCCTTGTAGATATACACCTCTTTGTCGATCGGGTTTGCCATCAGCGCCACAAAGCCCGTAGGGTCGTTGGTATAGCCGTAGTCGAGGCCGAAAAAATGTTTCCATTTGTATTGTTCACTCGGCTTGATCGTTTTTTTGGCTACCTGCCAGTTTTCATAAACCAGCCCTTCCGATACGCCCCAGTTTCCAAGTCCCGCCACTTCATATTTGCGGCGGTTTGTGCGCTTCATGCGCTCAAAAACAGCGCGATCCGTTTCGTCCAGAAATTCGTTGATCAGGTAATTGGTTGAAAAGGTCTCCACTTGTTCATCCGTTGTGTCGAAAAACCTTTTTTTCAACCAATGCGACCCGCTCCAGGGATTGAAGGTCAGCGTTGTTTGCTTAAACAAAGGCGGTGTTACATTTCCGCGCGGAACCGAAAGATCCAACTTATCAAAATCCGCTTCGTTCTGCAATTCAAACGCTTCTTCCACCCAAACGAAATTCAAAACGCCGTGCGGCACCGTGGCGGATGCGAGTTTCAGCACATCGTCAAACCCACGAAACAGGATCCGCTGCCCGGTCGGCAAGTACTCCATTTCCATCGGTGAAACGGTGTTTTTCCATAGATGGCTTACTCCTAATTTTTCCTGCGCCCATTTCAGTTGCGCAAAGGTAGAATCCCGGTGTGTGTTCAGCACCTGCCGCACAACCAGCAGATTGCTGGCTTCCAATTTCATCAGGCGAACGATGAAATTCAGCGCGGTGGTAGTGGATTTTTTAGAACCCTTCCCGCCTTTTAACACCCGGTAACGCTTTTCGCAATTCCAGAACGCGTCGTATCCGCCGCCGATGATTTCAGAAAGTTTGATTTCCGATGTCGTCAACAATGATCACCGCCTTGCCGTTCCCGGTTTTTTCCTCTGATTTTTCGCTCACGATCGAACGCAACTCCTTGATTGCGGCAAGATCCCCCGAAGCGGCTTTTTTGTAAAGGGCTATCATGACCGCCGTTTTTCTTGTCGGATTTTTTACTTCAAATCCCTCGTCTTTCAGCGACTGAGCCTCCGCGTCTGACAGCCTTTCGTTCAAAAGCGTTTTCAGTGTCTTGTAAAGAAGTTTATCGTTTTCACGCATGCATTTCCCTCCCGGCGTTTGCATGATACTCCTTTTCCCGCCCGACATTCCACGACATGACAAAAGAAAAAAGACTTTTCATGAAGAAACGCTTCTTCACAAAAAGTCTTTCAATATTTCGGTAGATGTCCCACCCTGCCGTAATGCGCTTAAAATAACCTGCGTAAAGCAGGTGGGTGCCGGCCGCACGGCTTCGCGCTCCCTTCTTCCGAACTCGGCACAGCCGCGGGAGGTCTGCAAGCCCGCCGCGCGAGCGTTGGCCCCGAATTTTAAAGTTGTAGGGTTATATAAGACGCGGTCCGCGAACAGCGCAGGACAACTCGTTAATCCTGGTCATCAATTTCAAAAAAATCTTCCAAACGATCGACAAACGCATCCGCGATCGTTTCATATTCATCGTCGTCTTCAATTTCAAAGTAATACTCTTCGCCGTTTTCTTCCCCGACTTTCACGATCACCAGTTCCCCGCTGTCATCCAGCATTTTCTTCGGATCGTCATAAACCGGAAGCATGGCGAGATAACGGCCGGTATCACTTTCGATCGCATCCAGCACTTCGAAGGTGTATTCTTTTCCGTCATCATCCGATAAGGTGATAATATCGGGATCATACCCGCGATTGTTTTGTTCTTCCATCCTTACACTCCGTTCATTCCCACTGGCGAAAGATTGCCTTCCGCTATGTTTATTTTACCGCTTTCTTGCCGGTAAGTCAATGGGAAATCTTGTTGAAAGAAGAAATTTGTTAAAAATATTAAATTTTCTTTAAAACACCCATGAAAGTGCAAAACAATCTTGTATTTTGCAGTGAATTATGGTAAACTGTTTAGAGATATGTCAACGATTCATGTTCTTTTAACCGGCTTTACGGTGACTGAAAGGAATGCGATATTTCATGTTTACTACTTCCGTTTTAAGCGGTTGCGCCCGTTTTTTTGAGGAAACCCTTCCCTCTTTTTTGGCGCGCACCTTCGAAACGACTTCCAATAAACGCTCTAAAATCATCGGCGGCGGGCTTTTTGCCGTTGCGTTTCTTTTTGTGCTTCTTAATATTCGCGCGTTTACTTCGCAAGCATTCGGCGCAAAATGGCTGTTGTTGGCGTTTGCGTTTTTCTGCCCCTTTGTCATCGGGTTCAGCGCCGCCTATCCCTTGCGTTTTCGTGATCCTTTTAAGGCGAAGGTCTGGCATTTTATTCTCCTGTTTCTCATGCCCTTTGTCACCATCACGATGACCGAGTGTTTAAACGATGTGTTTATTTATGATATGACCTATCTCGGTTTTTTCGGAAACTATATCCTGGTCATTGTGTTATACTTTGTGATCTTTGCGCTTTCGGGCAGTTTCCGTTTATCGTATCTGATCGTCAACACCCTTTTGTTTTTGCTGGGTGTGGCACACAGTTATATTATGGATTTTCGCGGCACTCCCTTTTTGCCGATGGATTTTTTAAGCATCGGCACGGCGGTGGGCGTTGCGAATACATACAACTATGCGCCGACTTATAAGATCGTCATCGCTTCGCTGATCTTTCTGTTCATCGTGGTGGTTTCGCTGCCGCTGAAAGCCCCGCGGTATCACCTGCTTACCAAAGTGATTTCCCGTACCTTCGCGGGCACATTCAGCGTTGTTTTGCTGCTGTTGTTTTACGGTACTTCCGTATTTGCCAACGCCGGCGTAAAGCCCGATTTCTGGAATCAGGCGCGCGGGTATCACAACTACGGGTTTGCCTTTAATTTCTTTTGCAATACCAAGTATCTGTATATGTCCGTCCCGAATGACTATGATCCTGATGAATTACAGAGTTATGTCAACAGTGTCGTGGAAAAAACACCCGAACAGGACGACAGTTATGAAAAGCCCAATATCATCTGCATCATGAACGAATCGCTGTCTGATCTGAAAGTATTGGGAAACCTTGAAACCAACGAGGATTATATGCCCTTCATGCGCAGTCTTACCGAGAATACGATCCGGGGCAACCTGTATGTGCCGGTGATCGGCGCCGGTACTTCCAATACGGAATTTGAGTTTTTGACCGGGCACACCACCGCCTTTCTCCCCTCCGGCAGCAACGCCTATATGCTCTATATCAAAAATTCCATGGCGTCGCTGGTTTCCACTCTGAAAGGGCAAGGGTATTCTTCCTACGCCCTGCATCCGTATTATGCCGCCGGCTGGCACCGCACAAGCGTGTATCCCCTCTTTGGGTTTGATCGTTTTGTCAGTTTGGAAAATATCATGGATATTTCTTTGATGCGGCAATATCAGGAAAACGGCAGCGATCCGAACTATTTGCAGCAACTGGTGGAAGAACGCTATCCCGGCGAAAATATGTTGATCCGCCAGTATATCAGTGACGCTTACAGTTATAAACTGCTGATCAAAGATTTTGAAAACCGGGATAAAAGCGTGCCGTATTTTGCGTTCAATGTTACCATGCAGAATCATGGCGGCTACACCAACAGTTGCGTGAACTTCGATGAAAATATTTACGCCACTTCGGTGACCGGCGATTATATCAAAGCCAATAAATACCTCTCGCTTGTGCAGAAAAGCGATGTGGCTTTCCGGGAATTGATCGAGTATTTTTCTGCTGTTCGGGAGCCTACCGTCATTTGTATGTTCGGGGATCATCAGCCTTCGATCGAATCCGCCTTTGTTGCGGAAGTGATGGGGGTCGACAGCCTTTCCGGACTTTCGGTGGAACAAGAGCAAACGCGCCATATCACGCCGTTTATCATTTGGGCGAATTACGATATTGAAGAGCAACAAATCGATCAATTAAGTTCCAATTATCTTTCCTCGCTGGTATTGCAGACCGCCGGTGTGAAATTGACCGAATATAATAAGTATCTGCTGAAACTTTCCGAAACCCTCCCCGTGATCGACACGGTCGGCTATGTGGATCGGGACGGGCGGTATTATAAATGGAGCGAATCTTCCCCCTACACTTCCCTTTTAAACGAATATGAGCGCATCCAATACAACAATATTTTCGATCAAAAAAATGTTGACGCCTCGATTTTCTATCTCAACGGTTATATCCCGGAGCAGGCAGCCGAATCAACAGAACAGGAAACACCATGATCAACACCACGCTTTGCCACATTGAAAAAGACGGAAAATATCTGATGCTCCATCGGGTGAAGAAAGAAAACGATTTGAATCACGATAAATGGGTGGGCATCGGCGGTAAGTTTGAAGAAAAAGAAAGCCCGGAAGACTGCAATTTGCGCGAAGTTTTGGAAGAAACGGGGTTGACGCTGCATACCGCCCGTTATTGCGGGATCGTCACCTTTGTTTCCGACCGTTATGAAACCGAATGGATGCACCTCTTTTATTCGGATGATTTTTCCGGCGCTTTGCTGGAATGTGACGAAGGCACGCTTGAATGGGTAGACAAACAGGCGGTTTACGATTTGCCGATTTGGGAAGGCGATAAAATCTTTCTTCGCCTGATCGAAGAGGGCGCCCCCTTCTTTTCCCTGAAACTTGAATATATCGGTGATACATTGGTCAATGCCGTATTAAACGGTAAGAAATGGAGTGAAACATGAACATTTGTATTTTCGGTGCTTCCAGCACCGCCATTGCCAAATCTTATATCCACCCGGTGGAGGAACTGGGGTTAAAATTAGCGGCGCACGGGCATCACTTGGTTTTCGGCGCGGGCGCGAACGGGTTAATGGGCGCCGCGGCGCGCGGTGTACATAAAGGCGGCGGTAAAATCATCGGAGTTGTGCCTTCCTTTTTTAATGTGGACGGTGTTTTATTCGATCAATGTGATGAAATGATCTTTACCGAAACCATGCGCGAGCGCAAGCAAATCATGGAAGACCGTGCCGATGCTTTTGTCATCACCCCGGGCGGCCCCGGTACTTTGGATGAGTTTTTGGAAGTGCTTTCCTTGAAACAGTTGGGGCGGCATAATAAACCGATCGCCGTTTTGAATATTCACGGTTTTTATAACGATCTGAAAGCGCAGTTTATCAGTTCCGCGGATAAGTTGTTTATGACTTACGATTGCATGAAATTATTCGCCTTTTTCGATGATGTGGATAAACTTTTGCATTATCTGGAATTTTATGATGATTCCGCGCTTCAACCCACGCAATTACGGTTTCTTGAATCCAATCAAAAATAAAA
>CACXFE010000009.1 GCA_902766855.1 Oscillospiraceae bacterium
CCATACCGAACACGGAAGTTAAGCTCGCTTGCGCTGAAAATACTTGGCGGGCAGCCGCCCGGGAAGATAAGTAGATGCCAACACAAAGCACCGCGCAATCGCGCGGTGCTTTTCTTCTATTTATTTCTTAAAACCCGTATCATGCAGTATACGCGCCGCTCCGGCGCAAGAAAGGCGGTAATCTGTCATGGCCAAAAAGGTTCCTTTTCTTTCGCTGGTCAGCGTTATTTCCTGTTTTGCGGTCGTTTTGCTTCATTCAAACGGTTGCTTTTGGAGTTTCAGCACCGAATCGTATTGGAAAAGCGCCAATTTGATCGAATGTCTTGCGTATTTTGCGGTACCTTGCTTTTTTATGATTTCGGGCGCTACGCTTTTGAACTTCCGTGAAAAGTATTCTCTGCGGGAGTATTTTAAAAAGCGCATGGTAAAAACTTTGATCCCGTTCCTGTTTTGGAGTTTTGTCGGGATCGTGTATGCCCTTCTTACCAAAACCGTTTCTTTTTCGGATCTCTCCCCGCTTTTTATTTATAACGGTGTTTTGCGAAACACTTTTGTCGGCGTTTATTGGTTTTTTCTTTCCCTGTTCGGGATGTATCTTTGTATTCCGCTCTTTGCCGCGGTGGCGGAAGACGCGCGCCGTCAAACCTTCCTCTATCTGATCGGCGCGGGAACGGTGGTGAACATCGCGGTTCCTTTTATGATCCGCCTTTCGGGAAAAGATATTGCATGGCCGATCAATATCGCGGTGGCGGCGGGGCCGCTGATTTACCTTCCTCTCGGGTATATGATTCGGGAATATGAGATACCGAAAGCCCTTCGCCTTACGCTGTATGTTCTCGGCGCCGCAGGTTTTTCGGCGCATTTGTTCGGAACCTATTATCTGTCGGTCAAAAAAGGAGCGATCGACGATTTATTCAAAGGATATACCAATTTGCCCTGTCTTCTTTTTTCCGTTGCCGTGTTTGTGTTTTTCAAATATCACAGCGAAAAGATCCTGCGGTTTCAACCGGTTCGCCGCTTGATCGGGTTTCTGTCCGGGTATACCTTTCCTGTTTATTTAATGCACTGGTTTATGCTAAACGGCGCCTGCCGCTTGCTTGCGATCGACACGCATGCTTTATGGTATCGGCTGGGCGCGCCGTTTCTTGTGATCCCGGCGGTGGTCGCTATCACATGGGTGCTGAAAAAAATTCCGGTGGTCAAGCGGATTGTACCGTAACATGGATTTGAAAAGGAGCAAATGATATGAAAGTGATTTTATTGAACGGAAGCCCCCGCCCGAACGGGTGTACCGCGCGGGCATTGCAAGAAGTGGCGGAAACTCTGGAAAAAGAAGGGGTGGAAACCGAAATCATTCAAGTGGGCAATCAGCCGGCACGCGGGTGTGTTGCGTGCGGAAACTGCCGGAAAACCGGGCAGTGCGTGTTTGATGATGTGGTCAACCGCATCGCGCCGAAATTCCGGGAAGCGGATGGGCTGGTCGTTGGCTCGCCGGTGTATTACGCGGGAGCAAACGGCACCCTTCTTTCGGTGTTGGATCGCTTGTTTTACAGCACGCCTTTCCCCAAAACCATGAAGGTGGGCGCGGGCGTTTTTTCCTCCCGCAGGGCCGGCAGCACTTCCGCGTTTGACGAGATCAATAAATATTTTACCATTTGCGGGATGCCGATCGCTTCCTCCACCTATTGGAACGAGGTACACGGATATACGGCGGACGATGTGGAAAAAGACGCCGAAGGCCTGCAAACCATGCGTAATCTGGCCCGCAATATGGCGTTTTTAATGAAATCCATCGCTTTGGGGAAAGAACAATTCGGCCTGCCTCAGCCGCAAAAAACCGAATTTACCAGTTTTTGTGACGGGCTTTAAAGTACAGCGGAAACCGTCGAAAGGAAATTCTTGACACCGCTCCCGCCGCACAGTACAATGGGAGAGGAAAGAAGACACCTCTTGGTTTTGAAAGGATTTTGGCTATGAACCGGCGAAAGCATTTGTTCCACACTTCGGTACTTTCTTTTTTGTTTGCCGTTGCGGCGGGCGTGTTGTTGGCCGGGATGATCGACCTGATCCGCCTGAACCATACCCGAAAACTGTTTGCCTGCGTGATTCTCACGGTTTGCGGGTACGCGATCGCCTATTTGCGCGCTGTGAATATTCCGAAGGCCAAAGCCCGCCGCCGCGCCATCAAAGGGCAGTTGTCTTTCTTATTTGTGGTCTACTTGATCATGCTGGCGGATTTCACGCTGGTGGACGGCAGCCTCGGGCGCAATGTGCTGAATGTGCTCGGTTCAAGCGGCGCGGCATTTCTGCATCATATCAAAACCAATACCAACCTGATTCCGTTTGCCACCGTGCGCCTGTTTGTAAACGCCTATCGGCATGGCACGCTTTCCACCGCGGTGATCATCGAAAATTTATTGGGCAATCTTGTGGCGTTCATGCCGCTTGCCTTTTTTCTGCCCTGTTTGTATAAGGGGATGAACCGTTGGTACACGGTGCTCGGGGCGGTGCTGGGCATTGTGATCACGGTGGAGATCTTGCAGTTTTTGCTTTTGACCGGCTCTTCGGATATTGATGATGTCATTCTTAATACGGCTGGCGCCATGGCTTGTTATGGGGTTTTGCGTCTGCCGCCGATCCAAAAAGGACTGTCGAAAATGACCTTCGGAGTGTGGAAAAACCGTGACTGAAAAAAAGCCTGTTTCTTACCATTTTCTTCTGATTCTGCTTGCCGCCTCCCTGTGGGGGACGGCGGGCATTTTTGTGCGAACTGCCGAGCGGGCGGGGCTGTCTGAAATGCAGGTGGTGTTTATCCGCGCCCTGTTTTCCTGTGTGTTGTTAGGGGGGATCACCCTGTTCAAAGGCAGGCGGTTGTTTCGTATTGCGCTTCGGGATCTGCCGCTGTTCGCGGGGTCTGGAATTTTCAGCATCGTCATGTTCAATTTTTGTTATTACAAAACCATGGCGCTCACCTCCCTTTCCGTGGCGGCGGTACTATTATATACCGCGCCGTTTTTTGTGGTGATCCTTTCGGTTTTTCTCTTTCATGAACGGTTGACTTTGAAAAAATGCGCCGCCTGTATCGTGGCGTTTATCGGTTGCTGCCTGGTTACGGGGGTTTTCGGCTCCGGCACCAGGTTGACCGCCGCCGCGATCGGCTTCGGGGTTTTAACGGGCTTCGGGTATGCGCTGTATACCATTTTCGGCCGTTTGCTGCTCGATCGGGGCTATGCTTCGCTTACCATTACCTTTTATACCTTTTTATTTGCGTTGATCGGCTGCCTGCCGTTTGTTTCTCTGCCGGGTGTTTTTTCGGTCGTGCTGTCCGGTTGGCCGGCATTTCAGAACGCGCTATGGATGGCGGTGTTGAATACGGTGGCGCCTTATTTGTTCTACACGGCGGGGTTGAAAGGGGTTTCGCCCTCGGCCGCGCCGGTGATCGCCATGGCGGAGCCGGTGGTTGCCACACTGATCGGGGCGGCTTTCTTCCATGAACGGGTGACCGTGATGGGCGGGGTCGGGATCGCACTGGTGGTCGCCTCGGTGGCGGTATTGAATTTAAAAACGGAGAAACGCCATGAAACTGCTTAACATTCATGCAAATGCAAAATTGAATCTTGCTTTGTCGGTTTTGGGAAAACGGAGCGACGGGTATCACGAGATCGACACCCTGTTTCAGGCAATCGATTTGTTTGACCGCCTGCAAATAGAAAAGGCAGACCGTTTGGCGGTGTTCTGCCCGGGGCTGGACGGGAAAGACAATCTTGCTTTCCGTGCGGCGGAACTGTTTTTTAAGCGAAGCGGGCTTGCGGGCGGGGCGAGCATCCGGATCGACAAACAAATCCCCCTGGCGGCGGGGCTTGGCGGCGGCAGTACCGACGCGGCGGCAGTGCTGACGGGGTTGAATGTTCTGTATGACGCCGGGATCCCGGCCGGGCGCCTGATAGAATGGGCGGCGGAACTCGGGGCGGATGTGCCCTTTTTCCTTCTTGGCGGCACCGCCCGTGCCCGCGGGATCGGGGAGAGGTTAGAGCCGATCGTTTCCCCGCTTTCGCCTTCCTATCTTTTATTCGGCGAAGGGCAAAAGCCCTCCACCGCCGAAATGTACCGCCGGCTGGATCAATGCCGCTTCCCCCGGCCGGAGATCGACCGCGTGGATGAGGCGTTACGGCAGGGCGATCTTGCCGCTTTTTGCCGCACGGCGGGAAATTCTTTCTCGGTTTTGTGGGAACGCACCGAAACCGAGACCCGGCTTGCCGCACTGGGGGCGCAGGCGGTACTGCTTTCGGGCAGCGGCCCCACGCGCTTTGCGGTGTTTGGCGATCCTTCTTCCGCGAAGGCCGCACAGGAGTGCCTGCGGCAGAGCGGCGTTCGCACGCTGCTTGCACACCCGGCGGCACAGGGAGCGGAAATTTTCCCGGCGGTTGAATAAAAAACACCTTTCCTGCCCATACTGGTGCGGGAGAGGTGTTTTGAAGATGAAAAAAACCGTTTTTTCCGTCAGGCGTGCACAAGCCGCCGTCCTGTGCGGATTGTTATTTGCCGTTATGCTTTCGTTTGCCCGGTTTGACGCTTCGTGCGAAGCACTGCGCCGCCATGTTTTGCGATTACATATCATCGCAAATTCGGACAGCGCGGAAGACCAGC
>CACXFE010000010.1 GCA_902766855.1 Oscillospiraceae bacterium
AGTTTTTCCGACGCACTTGTCGCCGGAAAAACAAAAATGGCGCCGAAATCGGCGCCAAGTGGTTGATTTTGGTTTTTCGACAGACTGGGGCGGGGAATTTCCCCGCCGTTTTATTTTTTGAAAATCCGCTTTTGTTGTGCTTGCAATCGCCTTTAAAATATAGTATAATATTTTAGATAATATAGTATGCGTGCAGGAGAAGGAAAATTGATTGATTTTACTCGAAAAACCGGGCTTCCTCCCGAGCAGGAGGGATATGCCCGCCGGGTGGCGGCGCTTGCCCGCGAAATATACGGGGAAACGCCGAAAGCCTGTGTGGTGACCTTCGGGTGCCAGCAAAATGTAAGCGATTCGGAGCGGATCAAAGGAATCTTGATCGCCATGGGCTACCGCTTGACGGAAAACCAGCAAGAAGCGCATTTTATTCTGTTCAACACCTGTGCGGTGCGGGAACACGCGGAAGACCGGGTATACGGCAACATCGGGCGGACGAAACTGATCAAGCAGGAAAACCCGAAAAAAATCGTGGCGGTTTGCGGCTGTATGGCGCAGCGGCAAAGCGTGGCGGATAAAATCAAAAACAGTTATCCGTATGTGGATCTGGTGTTCGGCACACAAGGGCGGCACCGCTTGCCGGAGTGGATTTACAGCCGCCTTGCGGGGGGCGGGCGCCGCTTTGAACTCGGCATGGAGGATGGTGTTCCTGAAAATCTCCCCGTTGCGAGGGACGGGAAATTGCGCGGGTGGCTGCCCATTATGTACGGATGTGATAATTTCTGTACCTACTGCATTGTTCCGTATGTTCGCGGGCGGGAGCGGTCTCGTACCTCCGCCGCGATTCTGGACGAGGCGCGGGAGATGATCGCCGCCGGCTTTAAAGAGATCACATTGCTCGGGCAGAATGTGAATTCGTACGGCAAGGGGCTGGAAGAAGATATCAATTTTGCGGAACTCTTGCGGCGTGTTTGCGCGATCGAAGGGGATTTCCGGGTACGGTTTATGACTTCGCATCCCAAAGACTGCACCAAAGAACTGATTGATGTGATCCGGGACAATCCGAAAATCAGCCGCCATTTGCATTTGCCCTTTCAAAGCGGGAGCGACCGGATCTTAAAACAGATGAACCGCCGGTATACCCGGGCGCGGTATCTGGAACTGATCGCTTATGTGAAGGAGCAAATTCCCGATGTGGCGCTGACTTCGGATGTGATCGTAGGGTTTCCCGGCGAAACATACGAAGATTTTGCACAAACGCTCTCTTTGATCCGGGAAGTACGGTTTGATTCGCTGTTTACTTTTATTTATTCCCCGCGGGAGGGAACTCCTGCTGCCGCCCTGCCGGATCCGGTTTCGCGGGAGGAGAAGGGAAAATGGTTTGATGAACTGCTCCGCACGCAGGAAGTGATCGGCAAAGAAAACATTCGCCGCCGGATCGGAACGACCTGCCGCGTATTATGTGACGGGAAGGCAACCGCCGAAGGCTGGCTTTCCGGGCATACGCCGGGCACAGCGGTGGCGGAATTTGAGGGCGAAGAAAGTTTGATCGGGCAATTTGTAGAAGTGGAATTGACCGGGTTTGATAACGCATACCAAGGAAAGGTGATTGAGCAATGAATGTGATTGAACAAGCAAGAGAATTAGGCAAGGCTTTACAGGCGGATCCGCGCTTTATCCGCTACGCGAAGGCGCGCCTCGCAAATGACGGCAACGAGCAACTGCAAAACGCTATTGCGGAGTTTAACGCTACCCGCGCAGAGTTGGATCGCGCGGTCAATGCCGAAGAGAAGAACGATGAAGAAGTGCGCACACTGAATGAAAAACTGCGCAAATGTTACAGTGAGATCATGGCGTCTGACGCTATGGTGGAGTATAACACCGCCAAAGCGGAACTGGATGCGATGGTCAACGAGATCAATGTGATCATTTCCAAAAGCATGGAAGGGGAAGACCCCGCCACCTGCGACACCGCCGAAGCCTGTACCGGCAGTTGCGATACCTGCGGCGGGTGCCATTAAGCGCAAGAAATTGATTACCAAAGGAAATGCCGTGCCGGTTTTCTGCGCGGTAAAACAGAAGTGAGGAAGAAAAAATGGCAGAATTATCGCCCATGATGCAGCAGTATATCAGCATCAAGGAGCAAAATCAGGATTGCATCCTGTTTTTCAGAGTCGGCGATTTTTACGAGATGTTTTTTGAAGACGCCAAAACCGCTTCGGAAGAACTGGATCTGGTGCTGACCGGTAAGGAATGCGGCCTGGAAGAACGGGCGCCGATGTGCGGCGTACCCTATCACAGTTGCGAGGCGTATATCGGGCGATTGGTGGAAAAAGGCTATAAAGTGGCGATCTGTGAGCAAATGGAAGACCCCGCCACCGCCAAAGGCCTGGTGAAAAGGGAAATCATTCGCGTGATCACCCCCGGCACGGTGATCGAGGATTCCATGCTGGACGAAGGGCGCAACAATTACCTTGCCGCCGTTGCCGTTACGGGGAGCGGCGCCGGGCTTTGCTTTACCGATGCTTCCACCGGCGAATGCCATGTCACTTTTCTTCCGCTCGGGCATATGGAAGAACGCGTGCAGGACGAACTGGCGCGTTTTAAACCGAGCGAAGTGCTGATTGCGGCTGATTTGAAGGCCGTTTCGGCAAAATTGTGGAACAGTTTACACGATCCGGCTTTGCCGGATACGATGATCACCGTGCGGGAAACGGAGAAGTTTGATCCCGCCAAAACCGAGCCGCTGCTGCTTGACCGTTTCGGCATCCGCGATCTTTCCGAAATCGGGATCGAACCGGGAAGCCCCTCGGCCGGCGCGATCGGGGCGGTGATCGATTATTTATGTGAAACCGGGCGCGGCGGCGACATTGCGGTAAAACAGGTGGATGTATACAGCGACAACCGTTATATGCGCTTGGATATGACGGCGGTGCGCAACCTGGAATTGACCGAAACCATGCGGACAAAATCCAAGCGCGGCTCGCTTTTATGGGTGCTGGATAAAACCAAAACCGCCATGGGCAAGCGCCTGATCCGCTCCTGGATCGAGCAGCCGCTGGTGAATATCACCCAAATCCATTCGCGGCAGAACGCGGTGGAAGAACTGGCGACCGACGCGATCCTTCGCGGGGAGAGTATCGAGGCGCTTTCGGGTGTGCGGGATGTTGAACGGATCATGACCAAGATTGTTTACGGCTCCGCCAACGCGCGTGACCTGATGGCGATTTCCGCCACGGCGCACCGTTTCCCCGTGATCAAAGAACGCACGGCGGCGGTTACTTGCAAACTGCTCAAAGAAATCCATACCGCGATCGATCCGCTCGATGATATCAGCGATTTGATCGACTGCGCCATCTCGCCCGACGCACCTGCCACCGTAAAGGAGGGCGGCATCATTCGGGACGGATACAGCGAAGAAGTGGATTCGCTTCGCAATATCATGAAACACGGAACCGATTTTTTAACCGATATTGAAACCCGCGAGCGGGAGCGTACCGGCATTAAAAACCTGCGGGTACGATACAATAAGGTTTTCGGCTATTATATCGAGGTCACCAATTCCTTCCTGGATAAAGTTCCCGAAGATTTTATACGGAAACAGACCTTGACAAATTGCGAACGCTTTATCACCGAAGAACTGAAAGAAATCGAAAAGCGGGTGCTTTCCGCCAAAGACCATATTGTGCAGTTGGAATATGAATTGTTCGACCGTGTGCGCAAGCAGGTGGCGGGGGAAATCGCCCGGTTTCAGGAAACGGCGTTTGCGGTGGCGCGGCTGGATGTGCTGTGTTCCCTGGCGGAAACGGCGGTCAACAACCGCTACTGTCGGCCGTTGGTGGATAACAGCGGCATGATCGCCATCACCGCGGGGCGGCACCCTGTGGTGGAAAAAGTGATCAAAAACCCCTTTGTGGCAAACGATACCCGGCTTGATATGAAAGAGGATCGCTGTGCGATCATCACCGGGCCGAACATGGCGGGAAAATCCACCTATATGCGCCAGACCGCGCTGATCGTGCTGCTTTCGCAAATCGGTAGTTTTGTTCCGGCAGAGGCGGCGCAGATCGGGATCGTGGACGCGATCTTTACGCGCGTGGGCGCTTCTGACGATCTGGCGGCAGGGCAATCCACTTTCATGGTGGAGATGAGCGAAGTGGCGGAAATCGTGAAAAACGCCACCCGGCACAGTCTTTTGATCCTGGATGAGATCGGCAGAGGCACCTCCACCTTTGATGGGATGTCGATCGCGCGGGCGGTTTTGGAATATGTGGCGGACAAACGCAAATTAGGCGCCAAAACGCTTTTTGCCACCCACTATCATGAGTTGACCGAGATGGAAAACGAACTGCCCGGCGTGAAAAATTATAATATCGCGGTAAAAAAACGCGGGGACGATATTACCTTCCTGCGGCGGATCGTGCGGGGCGGCGCGGATGACAGTTACGGCATCGAAGTGGCAAAATTGAGCGGGATCCCCGATTCGATCATCGAGCGCGCCAAAGAAATTTTAAAGAAAACCGAAGCCGAAGGCGTTGTGACTTACAAAACGGAGGCGGAGCCGGAAGCGCAGTTGCCTCTTGAAATGATGGGGGCAAGCGAATTGCTCAAAGAATTACGCGTGCTGGATGTCAACACGCTGACGCCGATCGAAGCAATGCAGATTTTATTTGATCTGATCAATAAAGCAAAATCTATATAAAAAAGAGGTGCAAAAATGCCGAATATTCAAGTCTTGCCGAAACAGGTGTCGGAATTGATCGCCGCGGGGGAAGTGGTGGAACGCCCGGCCTCCGTGATCAAAGAATTGGTGGAAAATTCCATAGACGCCGGCGCACACCGCATCACGGTAGAAATCAAACAGGGCGGGATCGCCTTTATCCGCATCACGGATGACGGTTGCGGGATCGCGCGGGATGATGTACCGCTGGCATTTTTGCGCCATGCCACCAGCAAGATCCGGGCGGAAGAAGATCTTGCCGCGATCGGTACGCTCGGATTCCGCGGGGAGGCGTTGGCGGCGATTTCATCGGTTGCCAAAGTGGAACTGTTCACCAAAACCCCGGCGGAAGAAAACGGCACCCATTATGTGATCGAGGGCGGCGAGGAACGC
>CACXFE010000011.1 GCA_902766855.1 Oscillospiraceae bacterium
GGCTTTTTTCGGAACAACTTTCGCAGGCCGGAAGCGACGGTTGCCATTTTTCCTTTACCGATGATTTTGATTGGCCATCGCTTCAAGCGGGCAAGAAACTTGTGGAAGAAGATCCTTCGCTCAAAGCCAAAAGCCTTTGGTACACCTACTTTGACGCGGCAAAAGGCGAAACCGTTCGGTTTGACCGCGGTTTTTTCGCGGTGGTCGGTAAAAAGGCAGCGGAAGAGCAGGTGCCTTTTGTAGAACTTTGCGGCAAATCAGACGGCGTGTGGAAACAGCGCCAGTATTATTGCGATCAAACACCGCCTGCCGGGAATTACTCGGTTCCGCTGAATATGGCTTCGGCCTATTCCGAAGCGAAAAACTGCCGGGCGGACTATCATTTTTACCTCCCGCAAGGAGGCGAATACACCCTTTTTGCCTGTTGGGAAAACATGGGCGCCAACACCGACCGGGCAACCTACTCGATCGCGGATAAAACCGTCACAGCGGATCAGCGCGGCCGGTTTTGTGTTTGGAATGAACTCGGAACCTTCTCCCTTCCCGCCGGGGCGAACACCGTTACGGTACAAAACGCCGGGCAGGGCGTGTTATCGGTGGATGGAATCAAACTCACGGCAGAAGACGGCAAAGAATTTATTCTGGACGAATTGCAGGCGATTAACAGAACCGTCGCCTATCTTGATTTTGACAGCCTCCACCTTCTGGAAGACGCGTCGTACACCGCCCCGTATGACAGCCGGATTTATGTTTTTACCCTCGGAGAACACGGCGGATATGACAGTTCCACCGTCAATTATCTGGACGAGAGGCTTGCCGATCTGTTTTATGAAAAGGCGTGGAAGCCTTATTGGGAACGGTATGCCAATCAAATCGGGGCGGGGCGTACCCTGAACGGCATTTTCAGCGATCACGAAGGCGACTACGGGTATAAACTCGCCTGGTCAGACCATTTCAAGGATCGTTTTCAAGCAAAATACGGTGAAGATCTGCGCCGCATCCTCCCGCTGATGATCGACCGGGAATGCACCGGCAAAGAGGTGGTGTGGCGCTTCCGCTGGTTTGATACCGTTTCGGATATCTATGTCAGCCAATTCCGCAACTTATCCGACAAGGCGGCGGCGAAAGGGCTGTATTACACCTTCCACACATGGGAAGAAACCCTGCCGCTTCAAGCGTTCTGCGTGGGGGATGTGTTTAAACTCAACCGGGTGATTTCTCTCCCCGGCACCGATGCTTTGCACAATGTATGTTTTAACCCGCAAAACTTTAAGGATATTTTCTCGGTGGCCGAATTCGAAGGCAGGCGCATGATGGACGAGGTGATGGCGCTGACTCCCGCCGAGGATTACACCCCCGATCTTCTGAAAGCCCAAGCCAATTATCTGGCGCTTTACGGCGTCAGCCATGTGATTACCCATTCGGTGAAAATGACGCGTAAACACGCCCAATCGTTAGTCCCGCCGGATTTCTACAATATAGACCCGTGCTGGCGCGCCATGGATTGTTACGCCTCGTTTTTAAGAAGAACTTCCTACTTGAATTCCCTCGGGAAAGCCGAAGCCGATCTGCTGATTGTAAACCCGCTTGACAGTATGTATGTGCTTGCCGAACACGATGTTTTCACCATGGATTACATCTTCCTCGGGATGCACGATATCGGGGCGGCGTTCGGCGGGGAGGCGGGAGAAACCGACCGGCAGTACGGCAGGCTGATCCGGCTTTTGACCGGGAGGCGGTTGGATTTTCTGTCCGCCGATAAGGAATATCTCAACAGGATGACCGTATCAGGCGGTCGCCTTCAATACAACGGATATGCGTTTCGCACCGTCATTCTTCCGCGCTGTTCGGCATTAGACAAAGCCGTTGCCCGAAAACTGCTGGACTTTGCCGCCGACGGCGGGGAACTCAATATCATCGGGCAATTCCCCACCACCTCTCTGCAAGCCGGCAGAAACGACACAGAACTTGCAAAAATCAAGGCGCGGCTTTCCGAACTGGGGAATGTTCATATCGTGTCCTCCCCCGAAGAACTCGAAATCCGATCCGATGCCGTGTTTGACGGCGGCGAAGGGCTTCTGATGAGCCGAAGGCGGATCGACGGGCGGCATTTTGTTTTTCTTTGCAACCCGCGCAACACCGCCGTACACACCGCCGCTTTCTTCCCGCACAGCACGGGAAACGCGTTCCTGCTGCACCCGGATAGCGGCGAGCAAACCCCGGTGTCGTTTACAAAACAGGACGGCGGCATCGCGGTGCAACTGGATTTTGCGCCGCTGGAAGCCTATTATCTGGTGCTGGATCCGCTTTTGACCGAGTGTTTGCCGCCCCGCCGAAGGAAAGAAAAAAGAACGGTTTCTTTCCGCTCCTTTACGGTATATGCCGAGCAAGAGGCCGACGCTCTCTCCCCTCTGTTAAAATGGGAGCCGATCGAAACCGATTGCTTACGCCTGATTTTACGGAAAGGCGGATATGCCGATCCCGATGTCATCGCCGTTGAAAGTGTGGAAGCGATCTGTCAAGGTGCCGTTTTCGCCAAAACGGAAACGCAAAAAGTTTTTCACACGGCATACGATGAGGCGGCAAGCCTTACCCTGCGCTTTCCCCGGCATACCGTGGACGCGGTGCGGGTGCGCACCCAAAGCGGGCTGACCTCTTTCCGGGTAGAAGCAACTACCGAAACAGGCCGGGAAACCGTCGCCGATTATAACGCCTATTACCGAAGCGAAACCATCCACCCGGTAGCCTACCCGGCGGGGGAATATCAAACCGAACTGACCGATTGGAGCGAATGGCCGTTCCTTCCCGAACGGTTTGCGGGCATTCTCACCTATCGCACCGCCTTTTCTCTCGCGCCGGAAGATGTATCGGGCGCCGCCACCCTGCATATCGGCCCGTTTACGGGCTCCGCCGAAGTGCTGATCAACGGTCACCGGGCGGGAATCAAACTGTTTGCGCCTTTTGATTATGAGATCGGCGAATGGCTCAAAGCAGGGGAAAATCAGTTGCAAATCCGGGTTTCCAACACCATCGGCAGTAATCTGACCGGCACAAAAGGCGGCATCAAAACCGTGGAACTGAAACTTTACGATCAAGATGAATTTCCCTTTTATCCATTAAAAACACAGAGAGGAACAAGCATATGAACAACGACTATCAACCCTTTGTCAACGCACTCCCTGTCTGGATCCGCGGAGAGGAGAACACCCTCCATGTGACCTGCGGACTGTACACAGCAGCAGAAAAACGACCGGGCGATACACTGATCCTGAAAGTGGCCACCTCCGGCTTTTACCGCGTCTTTATCAACGGCGAATTCTGCCATTACGGCCCCGCTCGCTGCGCCCATGATTTTTTCCGTGTGGATGAATTGGACATCACCGCGGAAACGAAAGAGGGCGAAAACCATATCGCGATCGAAACCGTCGGCTATCGTATCAACGGGTTTTACGCCATTGATCAGCCTTCTTTCGTGCAGGCGGAGTTATTTCAAAACGGCGAATCGGTAACCGCGACCGGCGCGGAAAGCGGGTTTCGCTGTTTCCGGCTGAATGAACGGCGGCGCAAAATGCAGCGATACAGTTTTCAGCGGGCGATCGCGGAAAGTTACCGATTATCCCCCGGCGTGCATGATTGGCGCATCGGGGCTTTGGAAAACGCCGCTCCCGCCGAAACGGAAGTGACCGAACACAAGGCCTTGGTTCCGCGAAAGATTCCCTATCACCGTTTCCCGTTTGTTCCCGCCGCCGAAACGATTGCGGAAGGAACCGTACGAAAAGGCGTGAAACCCGCCACTTACAGAAAAGACCGCTCACTTACCGATATTTCGCCCATCCTGAAAGGGTTTCCGGAGGACGAACTGGAACTTCATTTGTCGGATGAAATCCAGGAATTCGAAACCGTGCAAAAAACGGATCTTCACCAACCGTACACCGGGGAACGCACCCTCACAGAAAACGACTTTTTCACCGTCACGCTCGGGAAAGTGGATTCCGGCTTCTTGTGTTTTGATCTGCACTGCCTGGCGGATGGCGCTTTTTACATAGCATTTGACGAAACGCTGACCGCCGGTGATGTTGACCCCTTACGCATGGATTGCGTGAACGCCATGCGCTTCGATGTAAAACAAGGGGAGTATTCGTTCATCAGTTTTGAGGCGTACAGTTTTCAGTATATCAAATTCATCGGGTTTTCAGGCGAATTTCAAATCCGCAACGCCGGGATCCGGGAATACCATACCCCGGTTAAAATCACCGCCGAATACAAAGGAGCCAATGCGAATCTGAAAAAAATCCACCGCGCCGCCATCGAAAGTTTCCGGCAAAACGCCCCTGATATTTATGTAGATTGCCCTTCCCGGGAAAGAGCCGGCTGGCTTTGCGATTCCTTCTTTATCGGGCGGGTTGAAAAAGCGTTGACCGGTCAAAACACGATCGAAGAAATCTTTTTGGAAAATTATCTTTTGGCGAAGGAATTCCGGCATATTCCAAAAGGCATGATCGCCTCCTGCTATCCCGCGGATATGTATGACGGGATGTTTATTCCCAACTGGGCGATGTGGTTCGTACTGCAGCTTGCCGACTATCAAAAACGCGGCGGCAACCCGGAACTGGTGGCAAAATTCCGCCCCCGTTTATACGAACTCGCGGCATATTTTGAGCCGTTTGAGAATGAATTCGGCTTGTTGGAAGATTTGGAAAACTGGGTGTTTGTAGAATGGTCTGAGGCCAATAATCTGACCGACGGCGTCAATTTCCCCTCCAACATGGTATACGGGCAGATGCTGAAAGAAATGGGCGCCTTATACGGGGACGCGGCGCTCACCGCAAAAGGAGAAAAGATTTTGCAAACCGTCAGGCAGCGCGCCTTCAACGGCACCTTCTTCACCGATCACGAGATCCGGCAAAACGGCGTTCTGCTGTCCGACGGGAAAAGCACCGAAACCTGCCAGTATTACGCCTTCTATTTCGGGATCGCCACGCCCGAATCCCACCCCGAACTTTGGAAGAAACTGATTACCGAATTCGGCCCCGACCGGGAAAAGCGCGGCTTATACCCTGAAATTTATCCTGCTAACGCCTTTATCGGCAACTACCTGCGGTTGGATATTCTGACGCGATACGGGTACCGCGAACAGGTGTTGAAAGAAATTGAAGGCTTTTTCCTGCCAATGGCTGAAACCACGGGGACTTTATGGGAAAATATGGGCGATTATGCAAGTTGCAATCACGGCTTTGCCTCTTACGCCGCTTATCTGATCGACCAAAACACCCGTTGACACCCTGAACGAAAACATCTTTTGAATTTTCCTTTCTCTACAAAACTGCCCGGCAGAAATTGCCGGGCAGCAGTCTGTCGAAAAACCAAAATCAACCACTTGGCGCCGATTTCGGCGCCATTTTTGTTTTTCCGGCGACAAGTGCGTCGGAAAAAC
>CACXFE010000012.1 GCA_902766855.1 Oscillospiraceae bacterium
GGCGATAAAGCATTCGCAAGGGAGGGTTTTTTTGCCGTCCAGTACAATACCTTCCGCCATTTGAAGCAACTGCTCTTCCACTGCTTCCCCCCGCACCGTCACGCGGTATGTTTTATTGACATGGGAAGAAGGGTGAGTCAGCTGATTGGCAAAATCCCCGTCGTTGGTCATCAACAAAAGCCCTTCCGAATCCTTGTCCAACCGGCCGACCGGAAAAAGGCGCGCTCCGGCGTTTTTTACCAGATCGCTTACATTTTTACGCCCTAACTCGTCCTGCATGGTCGTAACATATCCGCGCGGTTTATTTAACATAATATATACTTTTTCTTTCACCGCCACCACGGTTTTGCCGCGCACGGTGACCTTGTCCCGCTTTGGATCGACCTGATCCCCGATCTGTGCCACATGGCCGTTGACCCGCACTTTCCCGAGCGCGATCAGTTCTTCCGCTTTTCTGCGCGAAGCCACGCCGCTCTCGGAAAGAAATTTTTGTAAACGAATTTTATGTTCCTTCATATAAAACTCCCCGTAAAATCAAACGGATATTATTTTTCAACTGCTTCCATATCGACGCTTTTTGCGGCAGTTGCGCCACACCCGCGCCTGCCACAATCGGCACGGTTGCCAGCGTTTTCTCCCCCAAAAAGTAAGAAATACGGCCGATTTCCTCCCCTTTTTGCACCGGCGCGTAAAGAAATTTCGGCAAATCGATGCGGGTAGAGATCGCTTCGGTTTGCACGGTATTGACGCGGTACGGCTCAATCCGCACTTCCAGCGCATCTTCCCCGCCGCCGATCACCGGCAGCATATAGGTGGCCATCGCGGGGGAATATTCGGTGGTTGTGATCCCGGCGAATCCTTCTTCCAACAGCCGCCGATGATCTTCCCAATCATTCGGATCATGCAAGGTAACGGCGATCACCAACTTTCCGTCCCGCCTTGCGGCGGAAACCAAACAGCGCCCCGCTTTTTTGGTGAACCCGGTTTTCACGCCGATCACCCCCTCCTCCGAAAGCAGGCGGTTGTGATTTTTCAGCGTTCTTCGATAGGGCGGATTGCCGTAACAAAGCACCGCGCTTTCCGCGGCGGCCGCTTTGGCAAATTCTTCATTGGAAAGCGCGGCTGACGCCAGCATTGCCAATTCTTTTGCCGTGGTCACATGCCCATCCGCGTCCAACCCCGAAGGGGTAACAAAGTGTGTGCGGGTAAGCCCCAGCGCCGCCGCTTTTTCATTCATTCTGTCGGCAAACGCAGAAACCGAGCCCGCCAGCGAAATCGCCGCCGCGTTCGCGGCGTCATTGCCGGAAGCCAGCATCATCCCGTACAACAGATCCCGGTAGGTCACCCGATCCCCGGGAAGAAGCCCCATGGAAGAGCCTTCCACTTTCAGCATTTCCTCCGTCACGGTGATTTGCCGGTCAAAATCATGCGCTTCGCATAATAAAAGGGCGGTCATGATCTTGGTGGTACTCGCCATCGGCAACTGCGCATCGGCGTTTTCAGCGAAGATCACCTCGCCCGTTTCTCCGTTTATCACGCAAGCGGCCGCCGCGGAATTTTCCGCACCGCTCGCGGTAAAACCGCCCAAACACAAAAGCAGGGCGATCCAACAACCAATCCATTTTCGCATCTTTCACGCCTCCCCTTCATTGTATGAAAAGGGGCGCGTTCGTATGCGGGATTATTCGGCGCCGTCCGTCGGGTCTTTTTTCTTGCCGAACAGTTGCTTTGCTTTGTCGATCAGGTCGGGCGCCAGTGCTACCGCTTTATCCAGCCCCGAAACATCATTATAAACGGGCATCATGCGTACATTCCCGTCGCTCACCGCGATAAACGCCACCGGCGCAATGGTTACACCCGCGCCGCCGCCACCGCCGAACAGGCCGGATTGCGTCTTACTCGGAAAATCACTTCCGCCGGTCGCCATCCCGAACGAAACTTTGGAAACCGGGATCAGCGTGACATTGTCCACCACGATCGGATCCCCGATAATGGTTTTCGCATCCACCATGGCGCGCAATTTATCCATGGTGACATCCATGATTGCCTGAATGTTGTTTTCACTCATTCTTTTCAACCTGCTTTCTGAATTTCAAAAACTCAATCAATGCTCCTGCCGCAAAAATCAACAAATAAACAATTCGCGTTCTGATCCTGCCCGAAGCGGCAAATTCAGGCTGATCGGTGTTAAAATCCGCCGTAATATCGATTTGTTTCAACCGGATATCGGAAACGGAATCCAAAAAGGCAAGTACCGGGTACGCGGCGGCGCACACTGCGCCGTAACGAACGGCGGTATCCGCGGCATTATCACTCGCCACCCGAATGCGAAGGCCGATTCGTTCAGCCCGAAACCGCCGCAATAACCATTTCAATTTATGAAACACCCTGTTTGCAAACCCGAGCAACAACCGCACGGCTTCGGAAAACTCTTTTTTCTCAAACAGTTGCTTGATGAAATTCGGCTCGGTTTTTGCCTCTTCTTTCGGCTTTTTTTCTTTCTTCGTTTTTTCCCGGTGCAGCTTTTTTTCGGGTTTTCCCGGCTTGTCCCCATCCAACGAAAAAAGCGGAACAGCCCCGATCTTGATTTTCAGAAAAAATGCTTTTTCAAACCGAAAATCCACAAGCACCGGCAGCCATAAGATCAAAGCGAAAAACAGCAAGATCGCCGCCGCGATCAAAAAGCCCGTCATGTTTTCCGCCCCTTTCCGCTTGTAAGATCCAAACCCGCGTTATTCTTCGCTTTCTGTTGTTTCCCCGGCGGATCCTGTGGTTGACGGGAGCGGATCTTCCTCCGCCTCCCCTTCAATGGCAAGTTGCTCCGCCGTGGTTTCTTCGGCGTTTTCATCCTTGGGAAGCGGCGGCAATTCGGAAAGATCGTTCAAGGAAAAACAACGCAAAAAATTCTTGGTCGTTCCATAAAGCAACGGCTTTCCCGGCAATTCCAAGCGGCCTCTTTCCTCGATCAGCCCTTTTTCCACCAATGTGGTTACCACGCCGGAACAATCTACTCCACGCACCTGCTCGATAAACGATTTGGTGACCGGCTGATTATACGCCACCACCGCCAGCACTTCCAGTGCCGCGGGGGACAGCGGCGTGCGCCGCCTGATATCAAACATTTTCTTGATATACTCGGCATACTGCGTTTTGGTGGCAAGTTGGTAGGTGTTTTCCATACGCACCAGTTCCAACCCGCTTCCGGCTTTTTTCAATTTGGCGGCAAGTGCCGCCATGGTTTCGGTAACCTCTTCGGGCGAAATATCAAACACCTGCGCAAAACGCTCAATACTCATCGGTTCGCCGCCCGAAAAAAGCACGGCTTCAAACGCCGGTACCAGGTCATTCACGCTCATTTTCTCTTATGCCCCTTTATCAATGTGATTTCCGCGGCATCGGCGTCCCCTTCAATCTGCACACGGTTTGCCTTGCACAGTTCCAGTACCGCCAAAAAGGTCGCCACCAATTCCGAGCGGCTGTGCGCGGTCTTATAAAGCGAGGAGAGTTTCCGGCTCCCGCCCGACCAAAGTTTACGGATCACAAACACGATCTTGGAAGAAACCGAAACGATCTTTTTCGCTACGATTTTCGTGAAGGGCGCCGTGGAAGGCGGCAGTTTTCGCTGCCCGCGACCAACCGCCGCAAGGTAAGAGAGGTACAGCACCTCGCTGGAATGCGTGAGTTCATAGGTGTTATCAAACTGCAATTCCTGCGGCCGCCGCACGAATTTATCAAACCCCTCCTGCATGGTGGAAAACTTTTTCGCCATTTGCTGGCACACCATGTATTCCAACAGTTCCCCCGTCAGTTCTTCCTTTAACTGCACGATCTCATCATGTTTGGGAAGCAGGCTGACCGTTTTGATATACAAAAGCCTGGCCGCCATTTCGAGAAACTCGCTTTCGATCTCCATCTCATCCCGCTTGAATTGCTCGATCTGTTCAAGATACTGATCGATCAAAACCGTCAACGGAATATCGTAAATATTCAATTTGTTTTTCGCGATCAACTGCAAAAGCAGATCGAGAGGGCCTTCAAAGCCTTCGATTTTATATTGAAGCGTATTCTCCATCACTTCACCCGATCAGGCGGAAAGGTAACTCCGCCACATAAGAAAGCCCTTTTAACAACCCGCCCGAAAGAAACGCGAGCGGCGTATCCAGCACGCCAAGCCAAATCAACGCCAGCAATCCGTAAAAAATATAGCGTTCATACCGCATCAGGGCATAATACTGCTTGTACGGCAAAATTGCCCACAACAGACGCGACCCGTCAAGCGGGGGGATGGGAATGAGATTAAAAACCGCCAGATACACATTGATCTGCGCCAGGTATGAGAAAAAAATCACCACATAGTAAAGCACTTGCGAGCCGGTGGCTTCCAGTGCGGGGATCAACCCGTTAAGCAGCAAAAGCGCAAGAAACGCCATGAGGATATTGGCAAGCGGCCCCGCCACAGCGGTGATCGCCATATCCCGTTTCGGGTTTTTAAAATAATTGGTATTCACCTGCACCGGCTTTGCCCAACCGAAACCGAACAATAAAATACACGCGGCGCCGATATAATCAATATGAGCGAAAGGATTGATCGTGACTCTGCCCTCATAACGCGGCGTGGGATCCCCCAATTTGGTGGCCGTTAAACCGTGTGCGAATTCATGCACCGGCAGCGTAAGAAAAATAACCGCCAAAGCCGATAAAATATACGCGATGACCGACCAAATATTCAAATTGCCCGAAAGCAGAAGCCTCAAAAGTCCCATAATCTCCCTCCTATCCTTTTTATTATATACCAAAATCCCCGTAAATACAAGCGTTTTATATCTCGATCTGCCGTGAAAGCGCAAAAGAATAAATCAATTTCTGTTTCACGGGCTTTCGGAAAATCTTCTCACAGGCCAGCGCATAGATCGCCAACTGCTCCCCGTAGGAAGCCGCCAGTTCGCTCTCGCGGCTTACCCGGTCGGTTTTAAAATCCAGCACCACGATCCCGTCTTCCTCTTCAAAACAAAGGTCAACCGCGCCCTGGATCACCACCCCTTCCTCCTCGAAACGCCCTTGCAGTGAAGGGTCGATTTTCGAGGCGGGCACCTCGGTCAAAAAGCGCATTTCCCGCTTCACAAGGGGTGAGCGCCGGATCCTGCGGAACAACCCGCTGGCAAAAAACGCCCGCAGCGCCGTGCGATTGATCGCATCCCGCTCCCGTTCGCTGATAAATTGCCACTCATACAGGCGATCCAATTCCTGCTCCACATTCTCCGCCTGATCAAAATTGAAAAACTGCATCACCTTATGCATGGCGGTGCCGCGTTCGGTAGCGGTGATGCCGCCGTCACTCATAAAGGCGGGGCGATCCGAAAAAGCATATTTTTCGCTCTCCGCCCGATTCGCCAGCACCGAAACCGACGCCTTGGCCTCAATTCCGAGCAGAGGCGCGTACGGATAGGTGTATTCCATATTGTTTCGCATCTGTTCTACCAGCGCTTTATTTTCGGGCGGCAATTCGGCCGCTTCGGTTTCCGCGGTTTCCGGCACGCACCCTTCACTGACCGTTAAGACAAACCGGCTGTCGCTTTCATGGGGGATCAGGTTGCTTCCGCTCCCTCTTAACGCGGCGCCATCCGGGTGAAGAAGCGCGGTAAGAAGAAGCCATTTTGCATAAGAATCCGCATAGCGGGCGGCCTCTTCCGCATTTTCTCCGAAGAGAAGCAGATCCACAGTGCCGCTCTCGACCGCTTTTTGCAGATTTCCCACGGTGGCGGTCATGATCAGTTTATCTTCCGCGCGCGTCAACGCCACATAGAAAAGGCGTTTTTCTTCTTGGGCGGCGCGGCGGCGCTGTTCTTCGCAAATCACTTCCCGCGCGGGCGTTGTCACCCGCTTTCCGGCCGTTTCCTCATAATATTTCAGCCCCATGCCGAGGTGTTCGGAATATACGATCCTCTTTTTCTGATCGTCGGTATTAAAATGCGCGGCGGTATTTGCCACAATGCAAACAGGAAATTGCAGACCTTTGGAGCCGTGAATACTCATGATATGCACGGTATCCCCCGCCGTAACCGCGGCGGAGCGCACGGTATCCGCCTCCATCTTTCGCATAAACCGCAGGAACCCGCCGATCCCCCCGTTCTGATCTTTCGAATAGGTTTCGGCGTAACGCACGAGCAACAGCAGATTGCCGCGCTTGCGCTCGCCATCCTCCAAAACCGAAACCGTGTTCAGATAATCGGTTTCGTTGAGCACCCGCGAAAGGAAATAAGCCGGGGGCAAAGTAACCGAAAGGCGGCGGAAATGGGCCGTTTTTTCAAGGAACTCCGCACAGTGCGGCTGCCCGTTTTCCGCGGCGGCGACCACCGCCGCCAAAAGCGAGCCATCCTTTCTGCCAATACGGATCTGCGCCATTTCCTCCGCTGAAAAACCGAACAATGGCGACATCATCACCGTGACAAGGTCGATATCCGAATCGGGATTATCCACAATTTGTAAAAGCGAAAGCATCACGGCGATTTCCTGTTCTTCCGCAAAGCCGCCGTCCCGTATATTCACAGGGATCCCTTCCCGCCGCAGTTGTTCGGCGATCACGGGCGCTTTGGTCTTCGCACTGCGAAGCAGAATGGCAAAATCCGAAAAAACCGCCTCCCGCAAGGTGTTTTCATCCACACGGATGCACGGCCCCGCGTTCATGATTTCTTTGATCCGCCCGGCAATGTGGTGCGCCTCCGCCTGTAAAGCGTTGATCGACGCGGGCACTTCGATCAGGTCCAGATCCACCGCGCTCAACTCACAAGGGGGGTATTTTGCCGCCGGGATCAGGCGTTCTTCATCGGAATACGGCACATCGCCGTTTTGCCCGGTCATCATGTTCTCAAAAAACATATTGATATAGGCGCAAATTTCCGGCTTACTGCGGAAATTCTTCCCCAAAATCACCTTTTTCGGTTCTTCCTGACCGGCGTTTTCAGGGGGAAGCGCCTGCTCTTTTTTCGCGCGGAAATTACCGGGGTTTGCCCCGCGGAAGCCGTAAATGCTCTGTTTCACATCCCCTACCACGAACAACCGCTTGCCTTCGCCGGACAGAATATAAAACAGCCGATCCTGCAAATCGTTCGTATCCTGATATTCATCCACCATGATTTCATCATACCGCGCAAGCAATTCGTCCCGTTCGCGGTTTTCTTCTGACAGGAGCGAAAACGCCAGATGCTCGGTATTATGAAAGGTCAGAATATTGCGATCTAAATACTCGGCAAACAGTTCCTTATCAAAGCGGATCAGCAGATCGGTCAAAAGTGCCAACGGCGCGGCCAGTTTCTCCGAGCGCGCGGCGATCACCTCTTCCCGCTCGAAAAAAAGGCGAGCCAGTCGCTTGGTATGGCTTTGCACATTTTCCCATGCGCGGGTAACGATCTCCGTTTCGGGCAACCCTGAAACCGCTTTGGTTTTTTTGGGCAGTGTAAGAGCCGTCAGGTCGGTCACCTGCTGCAAGATGGTGTTCCAATCAGAACAGGCGGCGGCACGGCCGATTGCTTTAACCGCATCCCTGACCAAGGCAAAATGCGCGGCATAGCGCTCGGTCAAGCCCTCCGCGGCATACACCGCGTCATCCGCCCGGTCTAACAATGCCAGCATCTTCTGCGCAAATTCGTTTGCGTGATCCATGCATAGGCCAAACCATTCCGAACGGGCAAATTCCACCTGATAACCGGCGGAAAGACTGCGAAACCAATCTTCCGGGGAAACAAACTGGCGGCTGTATGTGAACAAATCAAATACGGTTTCTTTAAAATCCCGATCTCCGTATTCGGAACCGATCAAATCCAGCAATTCATAAAAAAGAGGATCTTTTTCGGCATAAAATTCCGCCAAAATACGGTCTAACACTTCTTCGTTGATCGGGCGAAGCGCGGCTTCCTCACTGATTTTAAAATCCGGCGAAACCCCCGCTTTCTGGAAATTTTCACGCACCAGATCAATGCAGTAAGAATCAATCGTGCAAATCTGTGCGCTTTGCAGCAGTTGCTTTTGCCGCAGCAGCCCCACATCGTCGGGGTGAAGCGAGCATTCCTCATCCAGCCGTTTTTCAATACGGGTTCGCATTTCCGCGGCGGCGGCATTGGTATAGGTCACGATCAAAAGCCTGTCCGCACTGATCGGGGAAACCGGATCGGTCAATCGGCGAATGACCCGCTCCACCAA
>CACXFE010000013.1 GCA_902766855.1 Oscillospiraceae bacterium
AAATTCCCGTCGGTACGGATCGCGTCCAGTTGCTCATTCGTGGCTTGAAGCGCCATGGCCGTTCGCCTCCCTCATCTTTTCAAATACTTCGCCGTTCTTCATAGAAGGTACTTGCTCCGCCTTCTCGCCCGCTTTGCCGCAAACCGCCCTGAAATCGCAATACTCACATGCGGTATGCTCTCTCCCGTTGACCGGCTTCACGCGAATATCGCCCCCGGCGATCCGCTCGCCTGTTTCTTTCATCAACTTTTCAATATAATCAAATATTTCACTGAATTCTTCCTTTTCGATAAAGGAATTGCAATACTGGCTTAATTCCCCGCTTTTGGTCAGTTTATACGCGGGAACGAATTCGCCCTGTTTTTCTTGATCCATCGCGGAAACAAGCCGTTCCTCTTTCCGCAGCAAGCCGTTCATCGCCAAACCGTTATCATCCAGATCCCGGCGCGCGGGCATATATAAAATTCCCGCCGCCTTTTCGTCCGGCAAGCCGCCGGCACGCGTGACCGCATAGAGATACAACAGCATTTGCAGATTAAGTCCGAAAAGCGTATCGGGCAGTTTAAAGGTTTTCTTCCCGGTTTTATAATCCACCACTCGCACATATCCGTCAAAGGTGTCCACCCGGTCGATACTGCCGATCAATTTGATTTTTCCGCCCGTAAAATCGAATTGAAGCGCCGGCAGTTCCCCGCCTTTCCCGATTTTCATTTCACAGGAACGCGGTTCAAATTTACTTTGGGCAAATTCTTTGGCGATCTGCCGCACCACTTCTTTTAATTGGCGGGCAATTCCCCCCACCAAAAAGGATGATCGCGGGTTTTCCGCCGCGCGGTAACCCGGCACGCCGTCCAAATACTCCGCGATAAAGCGATCCACCAACGCATCCAACTCCGCCTCAGACAAAGCCGCGATTTTCTTATGATACGCATTGATGATCTTTTCCAGCACATAATGCACGATCGTACCGCGTTGGAGCACATCAAAATCGGCCGGTTGCAATTTTTTGGTTTTTAACCCGAATTTGCAAAAATAGGAAAACGGGCACGCACAAAAGCGGTCAAACCGCGTGGCGGACATTACAATTTCCCCGCCGTACAAACGCTTGGCTGTTTCAGGGGAAAGCCATTGCTCCGCTCCCGCCAGCCGTTCTTCCAAAAAGCGGATCTTCTCCCCTTCCGGCGTTTGCTCCAACGCCTTACGCAGGGAAGCCGTTTCGGGAGAGCCCATGCGGCGGCAGTATTCACTGTATGCCGCGGCGGGGGTTTCGGGCAGGTTTCCCTCCCGGAGCTCGGGGAGCGGCTCCGCTGTTTCCGCATGGGGCAAACGGGCACGGATCGCCTCCACAAAAGCAGACGGTTCCAAAGCCTCCCCGGTGATGGTGCTTTTGGCATAACTGATATACAACTTGTCCGACGGACAGCACAAATTGCCGTATACCAGGTATTCTTCGTCGATCATGGCGTCTAACACCGTATCGGGGATTTCGATGCCGAGCCCGATCAGCGTGCGCCGTTCCGCATTGGCCAGCAATCCCGACGCCGAAACCGTTTTCGGGAAAACGCCCCGGTTTGCCCCTAAAATAAACGCAATTTTCGGGCGGGACGGGCGGATGCGATCCGCCGCGCCAAAGGTCACTTCATCCAGCATCCGCGGGATCACACCCACCGTTTCATTGGCGGCGGACAATGTGAGCGCATCGGCAAATTCTCTTTTTGTTAAGGTGCGTTGCCCGAAGCATACGGCAATGCTATCCAACAAGCGCATGAATTTTTCATAGGATTGCCGCAGTGCATCCCCGGTGATTTCGCTGTTCTCCGCCTCAAACTGTTCAGATAAAGCCGCCAAGGTATCCGCGGCGCCGGTTTCTTCAAACAAAGTCACCAAAGCCCGCGCCATCTCCGCCGCACTGCCCGAAAAATGCTCTGCAAAGCGAAACAGTTCCCCGGTTGCCTTTTGGCGCAGCATATTCAGGCGGTCAAGCACCTCACGGTCCGGCTCCTCATCTTCCTGCACAAAACCCGCGGGATTCATCGTCCATGTTTCCGCCCATTGTTTTCCGCTGATATTCCACAGATACACATAATTTTCCAGTTCTGAGATCTCATCGGTCGTCAAAGTTCCAAGCCCGGTTTTATGGAAGCGAAGCAACTGCTCCGAAGAACCGCTCTGTGCGAACTGCACAGCACAAAACGCCGCCGCCGTC
>CACXFE010000014.1 GCA_902766855.1 Oscillospiraceae bacterium
CAATGCTTACGGAGAAAACGGTCGGTTAATGACCGGCGCCGATCCGCTTACGATGACGGCAATGTTAGAAGGCATGGGTGCGGATGCAATCGGGATGAACTGCTCTTTCGGGCCGGATCAATCCGCCCCCGTTGCGGAGGAATATTTGCAGGTCGCCTCGGTTCCGGTGCTGTTAAAGCCGAACGCCGGGCTTCCCCATGCAGAGAACGGCCGGGCGGTTTACGATATCGGGGCGGAAGCGTTTGCCGATTTGTCGGCGGCGCTGGTGCAAAAAGGTGTGCGCATTGTCGGGGGGTGCTGCGGCACCACGCCGGCGTATATCCGCGCCTTGACAGAAAAAATACAGGGCGTTTCGCCCAAGCCGATCCGGCCGAAATCTTACACGGCGGTTTCTTCTTTTTCGCGGGCGGTTGTGATCGGGGAACACCCGGTTTTGATCGGGGAGCGCATCAATCCTACCGGGAAAAAGCGATTTAAAGAAGCCCTGCAAGAACGGGATATGGCCTATATCCTGCATGAGGGCGTGAAAGAAGCAGAGGCCGGCGCCCATATTTTAGATGTGAATGTCGGTCTGCCCGGGCTGGATGAGAAAAAGATGCTGACGGACGCGGTCTGTGAACTGCAAAGTGTAACCGAATTGCCTTTGCAGATCGACACTTCTTCCCCTGCGGCGATGGAAGCGGCTTTGCGGCGTTATAACGGCAAAGCCATGGTCAATTCGGTCAATGGGAAACAGGAAAGTATGCAAGCCATTTTCCCGCTGGTCAAAAAATACGGCGGCGTGGTGGTGGCGCTTACTCTGGATGAAAACGGCATTCCCGCAACCGCCGAAGGGCGGTTGGCTATCGCCAAAAAGATTGTGCAAACCGCCGCCGGGTATGGGATCGAAAAAAAGAATATCGTGGTGGATACCTTGGTGATGGCGGTCAGCGCCGCGCCGGATGCCGCCGCGGTCACTTTGGAATCCGTGCAAAAGATCCGGCGGGAATTGGGCGTGCCGGTTTCGCTTGGTATTTCCAATATTTCCTTCGGTTTGCCGGAGCGGGGGACGGTCAACGCCGTCTTTTTCGCGCAAGCGTTACAAAGCGGGCTTTCCGCCGCGATTATGAATCCGTTTTCCGAAGAAATGATGAAAACTTATTATGCCCATTGCCTGCTTGCGGGGCAAGACCGGAATTGCGCGGCATATATCGCCTTTGCCGAAAGCCATCAGGCGGCGCTTCCCACGGTGACAGACGGGACAAACGAAACATTGGAAGACGCCGTGATCAAAGGCTTGAAAGAGCGGGCGGCGGCACTGGCGGAAGCCCGCCTGCAAACCGCGGAACCGCTTGCGGTGGTCAATGAAAATATTATTCCCGCGTTGGATCAGGTGGGGAAACTGTACGAAAGCGGAACGGTATATCTGCCGCAGTTGTTGATGAGCGCGGAGGCGGCGAAAGCGGCGTTTGAAAAAGTAAAAGAAAAGATCGGCAGCGGCGGCAGCCGTTCCGCCAAATGCCGTTTTGTGATTGCCACCGTGCGGGGCGATATTCATGACATCGGCAAAAACATCGTGCGGTTATTGCTGGAAAATTACGGCTTTGAGGTGACCGATCTCGGCAAAGATGTACCGCCCGAAACCGTGGTGGAAACGGTGGTACGCCTGCATGCGCCGCTTGCGGGGTTGAGCGCTTTGATGACGACCACCGTGCCGGCTATGGAAGAAACCATTCGGCAACTCAAAGAACAAGCGCCCTGGTGCCGCACCGTGGTGGGCGGCGCCGTGATGACCAAAGAATATGCGGACAGCATCGGAGCAGACCGGTATGCGAAGGACGCAATGGATACCGTGCGATATGCCGAAGAAATCTTTGAAGGTCTTCAAAAAACGGAGCATAAAGCATAAATAAATTTGGAACGGGGCACATCTGCAAAGGAGAGCAAACCATGAAATTGTTGATCATTCGTCACGGGGAACCCGATTATGTACACGATTCTTTGACTGAAAAAGGCTTTCGGGAAGCGGAACTGTTAAAAGATCGGGTGATCAAAGAAAATGTCGCGGCGTTTTACTGTTCGCCGCTCGGCCGCGCCAAAGCAACCGCAAAACCCACCTTGGCGGCGCTTGGCAGGGAAGCGACGGTTTGCGATTGGTTGGAAGAATTTGCAGGCTATGTGGTAAATCCGGATACCGGGAAAAAGCGCATCCCGTGGGATATGCTTCCTTCCCGTTGGACGGCGGACGAGCGATATTATGATCGCAAGCAATGGTTAGACACTCCTTTGATGCGCTCCGGCAATGTCCGGCAGCGGTATGAGGAGGTCTGCGCGGGGTTGGATCAACTGCTGGCTGATCACGGCTACCGCCGGGAAGGCGCCATTTACCGTGCCGAGCGCTCCAATCGTGATACCATTGTTTTTTTCTGTCACTTTGGGGTGGAAAGCGTTTTGCTTTCTCATCTGCTCCATATTTCGCCGGTCATGCTGTGGCATGGATTTGTGGCGCTCCCCACATCGGTTACCACCTTGATTACCGAGGAACGGGAGCAGGGCATCGCCGCTTTCCGTTGTAACGGTTTCGGGGATGTTTCGCATCTTTACGCGGCGGGCGAGCCGGCTTCTTTTGCGGCAAGATTTTGTGAAATTTATGAAAGTGATGAGAGACACTGACAGATGAAAGAGGATGTTATCATTATAGGCGGCGGCGCCGCGGGGCTTTGCGCGGCGGTGGCGATCCGGCAAAAAGCGCCGGGAATGTCGGTGCGGCTGTTGGAAGCATTGCCGAGAGTGGGGAAAAAACTGGCGATGACCGGAAACGGGCGCTGCAATATCACCAATCGGCACATTCGTCCCGAACGGTACCACGGCAGGCACCCGGATTTTGCGGCGTATGCACTGGAAAAATATGATAACGCGGGTTGTGAGGCTTTTTTCGGCGCGATCGGTGTTCCCTTTGTTTATGAGGGCGAAAAAGCGTATCCCGCGTCGTTTCAGGCGGCATCGGTAGTGGATTGCCTGCGCTTTGCCGTGCAGGAATCGGGGGTGACCGTTTGTACCGAAACCAAGGTGACCGGCATTCAACTGTCCGGCGGCGGCTATAAGGTCATCACGGAGAAGGCGGCGTTTTATGCCGACCGGGTGATTTTAGCGGCGGGGCTTTTATCGGGCGGGGATTCCGTAGGATGTGACGGAAGCATTTTGCAGTTGATGAAAGCCGCGGGATTTAAAACGGTGCCGCTTTTTCCTGCGATCGTGCAAATCAAAACCGAAACCGATGTGGTGCGGCAGTTGAAAGGCGTGAAAATCGAAGCGGGCGTGCGCCTGTGCGCGGGCGGAAAAACCCTGCGGGAAGACCGGGGCGAAACCCTGTTTTGCGATTACGGGCTGTCCGGCCCGCCGATCTTGCAGGTTTCCGGGGCGTTGGCAGGCAGAAATGAGCCTTGTACCGTTTGCCTGGATCTGGCGCCCGATCAATCGTTTGAAGAACTGCTTTCCGCATTGGAACGGCGCGCGACACATCTGCAAAACCGGCTGTTGGATGAGTTTTTCACCGGGATGCTTCCAAAGCGGATCGGGCAGGTTTTGATCAAGCAGGCCTCTTTGGGATTGCACGAGCCGGTTTCCGCCCTTCGGGAAGGTGATTTGCGTAAATTGGCGGCGCTGATCAAAAAATGGTCTTTTCGCGTTACCGGCACCACCGGGTTTGCCAATTCGCAGGTAACGGCCGGCGGCCTGGATACTACGGAATTTGACCCCAAAACCATGATGTGCAAGAGTTCCGCCAATTTGTATGCCATTGGGGAAATCCTGGATATTGACGGGGATTGCGGCGGCTTTAATCTGCGGTGGGCGTGGTCAAGCGCGTTGTGTGCGGCAGAGCATATTGCCGCGGGAGGGCGTTATGCTGATTTTAAATAATGTCAAGATCCCGCTTGAAGCGGATTTTTCCGCATTGGCGCCTTATGCCGCGAAGGAGTTGAAAACCGGGCGGGAGAATATCCGCTCGGCGGTTTTGTATAAAAAATCAGTGGATGCCCGCCGAAAAGAGGCGGTCCACTTTTGCTGTTCGTTGCTGGTAGAGGTAAAGCAAGGGGAAAAAACACTTCTTAAAAAATGCAAAAACGCGGCGTGTTTTACGCCGCAAAACTATGTTTGGCAAAAAGCACGCACCCTTCCCGACAGGCGCCCGGTTATCGTGGGGTTTGGCCCTGCCGGGATCTTCGCGGCGCTGACTTTGGCACGGGCGGGGCTTTGCCCGTTGGTGCTGGAACGCGGGCAGGATGCGGATCGCCGCACTGCCGCGGTGCAACAGTTTTTTGCCGGCGGCCCGCTCGATCCCGAAAGCAATGTGCAGTTCGGGGAAGGGGGCGCAGGCACCTTTTCGGATGGAAAACTGAATACCGGCATTAAAGACCCGCGTTGTCGCGCCGTATTGGAAACTTTTGTGCGGCACGGTGCGCCCGCCGATATTCTGACCGATGCGAAACCGCATATCGGCACCGATATTCTGGTGCGGGTGGTAAAAAGTATCCGCCGGGAAATCGAAACATTAGGCGGTGAGATCCGTTTTGAAACGCGGGTGAGCGATCTGCTTTTCGCAGGCGGGCGGCTATATGCCGTTGCCGCAAACGGGGAGGAGATTCTTTGTGATCGCCTTGTATTGGCAACGGGGCATTCCGCGCGGGATGTTTTTTCCATGCTTCAAAAACGGGGCGTTTCGCTGTTGAGAAAACCTTTTTCGGTGGGGGTGCGGATCGAGCATTTACAAAGCGAGATCAACCGTGCGCTGTACGGTGATTACGCGGAGCATCCGGCACTGGGCGCCGCGGATTATAAAATGGCGGTTCACCTTGAAAACGGGAGGGGCGTTTATACCTTTTGTATGTGCCCCGGCGGGGAAGTAATCAACGCGTCGAGTGAAAAAGGCGGCATTGCGGTCAACGGGATGAGCGATCATGCCCGCCAGGGGGAAAACGCCAACAGTGCTTTGCTGGTCGGGGTGGAGCCTTCCGATCTCGCGGGGGAAGACCCGCTGGAAGGATGCCGCTTTCAACAGCGGATCGAGCAGGCGGCATACGCCGTTTCTTCCGGCCTGGTGCCGATCACCACCGTGGGGGCGTTTGTGTATCAGAAGCCTTTTGCGTTATCCCGTGTTCGCCCGACGGTCAAACCCGCGTTTGTACCGGCTGATTTTGATACATTGTTTCCTTCTTTTGTTACCGAGAGCCTTCGGCAGGGGATCGTCTTGTTTGATCGGAAAATCGCGGGATTTGCCGCGGAGTACGCGGTGTTGACCGCGCCCGAAACCAGAAGTTCCTCCCCCGTGCGGATCCTGCGCGGGGAAGACGGGCAGAGCATTTCCGCCGCCGGGCTGTACCCGTGCGGCGAAGGCGCCGGCTACGCGGGCGGCATCATGTCCGCCGCGACCGACGGGATCCGGATCGCGGAGCATATTCTGGACACTTGAGAACTGTATTATATCACTTTCGATATTCAAAATCACAGTAAGGTTGCGGTACAGCCTTCGGTTGCCGCGTAATTTGGCAATGATGAAGTGACGGAAACCCTTTTAAAAGGGGAACTGATTATCAAAGCGACCGATGGCACATATAAACAAATCGTATTTCGGGAGGATGGCAGCGTCGGTTGGGTAACGGTAGAATAAACGATAATCAAGGCGCCCGGTCGGGATCGGGGCTATCCTCTAAATAAAGATGCACAACGGAAAAGCCGTCTGTGAGATAGAGCCATTCATTCGGCTCTTCCATGGGCGGCTCTTTTGTCGGGATCGGTTTAAAATAAAACAGATCATCCGGGCGGGAAACGGCTTTTAAGTGGGTCATTCCAAGGGCACGGGCGATCTTTTCCATTCGGCGGTCATGTGTATAGCCGCTGGCACGCACGGAAAAAAGGCCCCCTGTAAAGACCACCCGAACAGTGCCGCCGTTTTTCGTGCGTGCCGCCAGATTTAACAGAAACGCGGCAAAAAGGCGGCGGGGGAGAAGAACGGTACCGCCGCCGGAAAAAGCAAATCGGATCGAAAAACCGCGGGCGAATAAAAGAAGCGAGGCGGCACCGAGAAGAATATCGGAATACCGTACCGGATCGGCAGGGGCAAGGCAGTGGCGATTCAAAAAGGCTTCGGCAAGGTAGATTTTTTTCAGCCGCTGGATATTTTGCGGAGTAACGCCGCTTTCCAAAATCTTTCTTTGTATCAAAAGCCGCCACGCGGCCAAATATCGCTCGGTTTTATTCGGCAAAAAGTTCATATTCTTCGCCTCCTCTTTCAATTTATTATACCAAATGTGATAAAAAATAAAAAAATCGTTAAACTTTAAACAAATGACTTGAAAATGTGCGCAAAATGGGGTAAAATAAACAGGAAAAAAATTTAGGAGGTTTTTTCCAATGGTAAAAGTTGCTATTAACGGATTCGGCCGTATCGGTCGTCTGGCGTTCCGCCAGATGTTCGGCGCAGAAGGCTATGAGATCGTTGCCATCAACGATTTGACAAGCCCTGCTATGCTTGCTCATCTTTTGAAGTACGATTCTGCACAGGGCAGATATGCTCTGGCGGACAAGGTATCTGCCGGAGAAGACAGCATCACGGTAGACGGCAAGACCATCAAGATCTATGCCGAAAAGAACGCCGCCGATCTCCCCTGGGGTGAAATCGGGGTGGATGTGGTTCTCGAATGCACCGGGTTCTACACCTCAAAAGAAAAATCACAGGCTCATATTGACGCCGGCGCGAAAAAGGTTGTGATTTCCGCTCCCGCGGGCAAAGACCTGAAAACCATCGTGTACAGCGTAAACGAGAAAACACTCACCGCGGAAGATAAGATCATTTCCGCCGCTTCCTGCACCACCAACTGCTTGGCTCCGATGGCGGATACTCTTAATAAGTATGCCCCGATTCAGAGCGGAATTATGACAACGGTTCACGCTTTCACCGGCGACCAGATGGTACTGGACGGCCCGCACAGAAAAGGCGATCTTCGCCGTGCCCGTGCCGCCGCGGTCAACATTGTGCCGAATTCTACCGGCGCTGCCAAAGCCATCGGCCTTGTAATTCCGGAATTGAACGGCAAACTCATCGGTTCTGCACAGCGTGTTCCGGTTCCGACCGGTTCCACCACCATTCTTGTGGCGGTTGTGAAGGGCAAAGATATTACGGTTGAAGGCATCAACGCCGCGATGAAGGCTGCTTCTTCCGCTTCCTTCGGTTATACCGAGGAGCCGTTGGTATCTTCCGATATTATCGGAATCACTTACGGTTCTTTGTTCGATGCGACCCAGACGATGGTGACCAAGATCGACGACGATACTTATCAGGTACAGGTTGTTTCCTGGTATGACAACGAAAACAGTTACACCAGCCAGATGGTGCGCACGATCAAATATTTCGCTGAAATCTGATCGGCAGGTACAAAAAACAAGACCGCTTTCCCGTTTTTGGGAAAGCGGTCAGTCTGTCGAAAAACCAAAATCAACCACTTGGCGCCGATTTCGGCGCCATTTTTGTTTTTCCGGCGACAAGTGCGTCGGAAA
>CACXFE010000015.1 GCA_902766855.1 Oscillospiraceae bacterium
GCCCAAAAAAGTTTTAGGTTTCAAAAAACCAGTAGATTTATTTGAATTTTCACTCTCTAAGTGTTGCACTTAGTTTGACAATTCATCGATAAACCCTATTGGTAGACTGCGGCGCTGGAAACGGCGTCGATTTGTTTTTCCGGCGACAGGGGCGTTTTTCATAAACAAAAGGTTCTCCGCATATCCTATCAATGAGGTGAAACACATGAAAAAACAAACCGTAAAAGCCTATCTTTTTTGGATCATAGCGACCGAGGCGGTCGGTGTGCTGGCAGGCTTATTAACGCGCGAAGCCACGCGGGTTTACAGTACCACTATGAACAAACCGCCCTTGTCGCCGCCCGGGATCGTTTTTCCCGTTGTGTGGTCGATCCTGTATGCCCTGATGGGTATCGGGGCGGCACGGGTATCGCTGACAACGCCTTCGAAAACCCGCTCCGACAGTATATTCCTTTATCTTGTGCAATTAACATTCAATTTCTTTTGGAGCATTCTGTTTTTTAATTTGGCAAACTATGGCGTCGCGTTTGTTTGGTTGGTGATTTTATGGGGGCTGATTTTGTGGATGACGCTTTTGTTTTTCAAAATCGATCGCCCGGCGGCGTATTTGCAAATCCCGTATCTGATCTGGGTGTTGTTTGCCGGTTATTTGAATTTGGGAGTGTGGATTTTAAACCGTTAAAGCCGGATCAATCCGGGGCAAACTGGCTTTTGTATAACGCGGTATAAAAGCCGTTTTTCGCCAACAGTTGGGCATGGGTGCCTTGCTCGGCTACACGCCCGTCTTTCAAGACCAGGATCATGTCGGCGTCTTGTACGGTGGAAAGGCGGTGCGCGACCACCAGGGAGGTTTTGCCCTCCATCAACCGCATGAATGCCGCCTGTACTTTTTGTTCGGTTCTGGTATCAATAGAGGAAGTGGCTTCATCTAAAATCAGCATGGGAGGTTTGCGCAGCATGACGCGCGCAATGCAAAGCAACTGCCGCTCCCCTTCGGAGAGACTGTCGTTTTCCCCGATCACGGTGTCGTACCCGTTTTCAAGCCGCATGATAAATTCGTGCGCCCATGCCGCTTTTGCCGCTTCTATGATTTCGTTTTCCGTGGCATTTGGATTGCCAAACGCAATATTTTCCCGCACGGTTCCGTGCAGGATCCAGGTTTCTTGCAGCACCATTCCGATCTGCCCGCGTAAACTTTGCCGCGTCACGCCGGTAATGGGAGTGCCGTCTACCGTGATTTCGCCGACATCCGGGTCATAAAAGCGCATCAGCAGATTGATCAAAGTGGTTTTTCCGCATCCTGTCGGGCCTACGATCGCGATCTTTTTACCCGGCGAGGTGTGAAAGGCAAAGTTTTCAATCAGCCGGTGCGTTTTATCATAGGAAAAGGTTACGCCGCGAAACGCGATTTCTCCTTGCGCGGGGGGCAGTTCGGGGAGATCCCGGTCACTGCTTTGCGCCGGTTCGTCGATCAGTTCAAACAAGCGTGCGGCACAGGCAAAAGCATTTTGCAGTTCGGTGATCACACTGGATATTTCGTTAAATGGCTTGGTATATTGGGTGGAATAAGCCAGAAAACTGACAAACATACCGACCGTGATGTGATCACTCAATGCAAAAAGCGCCCCCATCAAGCCGACCACGGCATAAATAACATTGTTGATAAACCGTGTGGTAGGGTTGGTGAGCGAAGAGAAGAAAACCGCTTTTAAAGAAACCTTGTTTAACCGCCGGTTGCTTTCATCAAACCGTTCCAAGGCTTTTTCTTCGTAGGAGAAGGCTTGAACGGTTTTTTGATTGCCGATCATTTCATTGATCAATGCCGTTTGTTCGCCGCGCGTTTCGGATTGGCGGCGGAACAGATCATAAGTTTGCCCGGCAATATACCGCGCCGTAAAGAGGGAGAGCGGCGTAAGGATGACCACCGCTGCCGCGATCGCAGGGGAAACCCCCACCATGAAAAGCAGCGTGATTACAATGGTGATCAAACCGGTGAAAAGTTGTGAAAAGCCTAAAATCAATCCGTCTGACAGTTGCTCGGCATCGGAAATCATGCGGCTGACAATGTCCCCGTAAGCATGGGAATCCAGATAGGAAATCGGAAGTTGTTGGAGCCGGATAAACGCTTTATTGCGAATGTTTTTCACGGTGTGATAAGCAATCCGATTATTGAGGACACCTATTCCCCATTGAAGGATCCCCCCGCAGACAGCGCAGATCACAATGCGGATCAACGGGGTTTTCAGCCCGGCAAAATCCACCGTCCCGTTTTCACGGATCGCGTCAATGGCTTGCCCCGCCAAAACAGGAATGGATAGGGCAAAAATCACACTGCATAATGAAAAAAGAAGCGAAAGAACAAACAAGAAACGATTGCGGCCGATTTCCGCTATCGTTCGCCGGATCAGGGTGCGTGGTTTCATTGTTCACCGCCCCTTTCTGTTTGCGAGTGGTAAATTTCCCGAAAGACTTCGCAGGATTTAAGCAATTCTTGCTCGGTGCCGATCCCCACGACTCTGCCGTTATCCAACACAACAAGCGTTTGTGCGTTTTTCAGGGCGGAGATGCGCTGGGATACGATCAGCACGGTCATATCATTCCCCATGTTTCGGAGTGCTTTCATCAAATTGGCGGCGGTCACATAATCCAGCGCGCTGGCCGAGTCATCCAAAATCAGGATCTCGGGTTTGCGAACCAGCGCCCGGGCAATGGCTAACCGCTGGCGCTGTCCGCCTGACAGGTTGCGTCCGTCCTGTTCGATGATAAAATCCAGCCCGCCGGTTTTTTCCCGGATGATACCATCCGCCTGGGCGGTGGACAGGGCGGCCAGAATTTCTTCATCGGTGGCGTCCGGTTTGCCGAAGCGGATATTGTCCCGTATAGTTCCTTGAAATAAAACGGTTTTTTGCGGCACGATCCCGATTTTTTCGCGCAAGGCGTTCCGTGTATATTCCCGCACATTCACGCCGTCTACCAGCACGGCGCCTTCGGTCGCTTCATAAAACCGGGGGATCAGGTGAACCAGCGAACTTTTGCCGGAACCGGTCGAGCCGATAATGCCCACGGTTTTTCCGCGCGGCAAAGCCAGATCAATCGCTGCCAGTGCCCGTTCGCCCCCGCCGTAAGAGAGGGAGGCGTTTTGAAATTCCACCGCGTTCGGAGTGGTGCGGTCACCTTCCGCCATCTTGCCAAACGGCATATCCGGTTTGATATCCAATACCGCTTGTATGCGGTTGCCGCTGGCGATCGCTTTGGTTATGCTGATAATCAGTGAGGCGAGTTTGATCAGTTCCACCAGGATTTGGGACATATAGTTGTAAAGCGCCACCACGCTCCCCTTGGTCAGGGCGCCGCCTTCTACCCGCAGGGCACCTGTGTAGATCAGCACCGCTACCGCAAGATTGATCAGCACAAAGGTGACGGGGTTTAAAAACGCCGAGATTTTGCCCACAGCGATCTGCATCTCGGTCAACAAATCGTTGCGCTTGTGGAAAGCGCCGATCTCATCCTCTTCTTTGCAAAAGGCGCGGATCACCCGGGCGCCTTGCAGATTTTCGCGCGTTTTCGCAAGCAGAGCGTCCAGTTTCTTTTGTACTTTTTTGTAAAGCGGGATACAGATCAGCATGATCGCAAAGACCACCGCTAAAAGCAGCGGCACCGCCGCGGCGAAAACCCATGCCGCTTTCGCATCCACCAGAAAGGCCATCAGCACCGCCCCGAACACCACAAAGGGGGAACGAAGCAGTAACCGCAAGGCTAAATTCAAACCGACCTGCACCTGATTGACATCCCCGGTCATACGGGTGATCAGGGTAGGGGTGCCGATGCGGTCAAGTTCCGTATAAGAAAAACGACCGATATGGGCAAACAAAACATGACGCACATCGGTGCAGAATCCCACTGCCGCTTTGGCGGCGAAAAACTGTGCGGCAAGGGCGCATAATAATCCGCTCGCGGCGAATACTATCAATATTCCGCAGGTTTGGTAAATCACGGTGCGATTGCCCGTTTCGATCCCGTGATCGATCATGTTCGCCACCACCAGCGGTACTGTCAGTTCAAAGGCGGCTTCGATCAATTTGAACAGAGGCCCCAAGAAACATTCGGTTTTATATTTTTTAAGAAATACAAGTAATCGTATCATCGGTTTCTTCCTTTCCGCATACGATTTTATCATATCGGCGGAAAGATGTAAACCGAAAAAAAGAAAAACTTTGAAAAAAGGGTTGACAAAGCGGTGGAAATCTGTTATACTAACGATAGTTAGCCGCCGCTAACTAAAATCCGGCGGCTTTTGATTCCCACAATGGTTAGCATATGCTAACTTCCGGAAGGGGTGATTTTATGTCGGAAGAAGTGATCGTGCGGCACTGTTCTCCCACGCTTGCCGGAATGAAAACCGGCAGTTTGTTCAGCAGTGTTTTCCGCGATATGGAAGAGCTGCGGGATACGGTGCGGCGGTTCAATCGCGTGCTGGTGAAAAAGGGTTTGCGGATTTTACCGCTTCGCTACCGGGAAGGGCACGCGTTATTGTATTTGTATCGCCCGGCCTATTTAACACAGGATCTGGCAAAGGCAGAGGTTCGCCGCTTGTTAAAAGAGCGCGGGTACGATCCGCAATCGCCTGACCGATGCGTTCTTCGGCTGATCGAGCGGCTGAAAACCACGGGGGACTTTCCGCATGAAATCGGCTTGTTTCTCGGTTACCCGCCCGAGGATGTGCGCGGGTTTATAGAAAACCGTGCCGGAAAATGCAAGTGCGTCGGTTGCTGGAAAGTGTATGGAAACGAACAGGCGGCAAGGGCGCTGTTCTTAAAATATCGGCGTTGTACCGAGGCGTACTGTGTTCGTTTGCGCAGCGGGATCCCGGTAGAGCGGCTTGCCGTGGCTGACCGTTCGTCATGATCAGAAAGGATGAGAGTAAATGAAGAAAATAGCAGTGGTGTATTGGAGTGGAACCGGGAATACCGAAGCCATGGCGGAAGCCGTGGCGGCAGGGATCCGGGAGAACGGAGCGGAAGCGGAATTGTTCCGTGCCGACTGTTTTGAAGCCTCCATGATGGAAGCATATGCCGCGATTGCCTTTGGATGCCCTTCTATGGGCTCTGAAGAGTTGGAAGAAAGCGAGTTTGCCCCGATGTTTGCGGCATGCGCCGGCGGATTGGCGGGCAAAAAAATCGCGCTGTTCGGCTCGTACGGATGGGGCGACGGCGAATGGATGCGAAATTGGGAAGCGGATTGCAAGCAAAAAGGCGCGGTTCTTGCCTGTCAATCCGTTATTTGTAACGATGCGCCCGATGACGACGCAAAAAATGCCTGCAAGGCGTTAGGCGCGGCATTGGCGGGCTGAACCTTGTTCCTCCTGTGGGTGGGCGTTTTACGCGCACCGGCATGAATCATATGAAATGGCCAAACAGCAAAGCCGTCCTGAAAAGGGCGGCTTTGCTGTTTGAGAGTGTCGACAAAGTCGCCCCTCTCTTGGACGGGGATGCCGCTTGCTCGAAAATCAAGGATTTTCGGCCTGCACTCTATCCCCGCCAATACCGCCCCTGTGCCCTTGAAACCCGCCTTTATAAGCGGGTTTCGCTACTAAGGAGTTTTTCCGACGCACTTGTCGCCGGAAAAACAAAAATGGCGCCGAAAACGGCGCATTTTTGTTAATTCGGTTTAGGTTTATTTGATGGGGATGATTTTGATGTCCGATAATTTGATATTGGTTTCGGTGGTGACAATATCCTGAATTTGCAGTGTTTGGGCGGAAGTAAGCCCGTCGGATTGTACCACCACGCTGATCCCGCTGTCATTGATGACCGCCACCGCCTGCTCAAACCCTTTGGCTTTTAAAAGGGTTTCGATATTGTTTTCGCTTTCGGCGCGATTGGTCAACAGTTCTATTTTGGCAAGAGCGGATTTTTTATCCTCCTCGGTCAATTTTGCGCTTTTGAGGGTTTCCTCAATCGTTTCGCGCATTTCTTTGCGTGCCGCCGCCCGTTCTTTTTTGGTCGTGGTGAAATAATCCGCCTTTTTTTCGGTGGCTTTTGCGGCGGTTGCTACCGCGTCTTTCGAAGAGGTGGTGTTGCTGACATAGGAGGCCTCGCCCAAATATTTAGTAGAGGGCGGGGCGTATTTCATGTTCAGCCACACCGCAAGCACGAGCGCCGCCGCCATCACCGCGACCGCCACATGCGTTTTTCCCAAAACTTTTCCCTTTTTCACACTATCTTCCTCCTGTTACATAAACTCTTTTTGATGTAATATTCAGCGCCGCGGTCACGGCGTTTGTGATTTTTTCATTCAGGTTCTCATCGTCGCCTCCCTCGCATACGATCGCCACCCCTCTGACCGCCGGCATTTCCGCCGTTACCAAAAGCGCCTGCTCGCCGCCGTCCGCGGTGCGTACCGTGATATAACTTTGCTTGCGTTCGCTGCTGGTGCTTTCGGCATTGCTTTCAACGCGGCTGGCGGCTGTGCCTTCGTTTACATCCGCATAGGTATACCGAATGCCGCTTTCCAGCGTGATCACCACATTCACCTGATCGCTCCCGGTGATGCACTGCACCGTTTGCCGGATGCCCTCTTCCAATCGGACGCGGTATTCCTCGGCCGACAGGCTTTCGACGGGCGTGGTCTGTTTGGTACTCTTTTTGGCGGGGAAGAGGGAGGAAAGCAAAATCAGCACCATTCCCGCGATCCCCGCCGCCATCAGGATTTTAGGGGATTTGATGATCCCGATCATTTTCCCTGTGATTTGATTCATGTATAATCACCACCTCGTCATTCCCGGCGATCGCACGGAGCGCCGAGCGAATGGTTTCCTCCTCACAGTCGGAAAAAATCGTGATCTTAGTAATATGTATGCTGCCGTCATCCGATTTATCCGTACAAACCGTGATTTCGGAAAAATTTATTCCCGCGTTTTGTAAAAGAGCCATGGCGATATACCGGGCGGAGGCCGCATCCAGTTCTTCGGTTTTCGCCGCAGTGGGGGAGGCAAAGCGAAAGTCGGGCTCTATTTTGCCGATCGCCGGCAGAAGTGTTCCGATCGCTACCGTCAGAAAAACCACGCCGAGCAGTGTTTTTACCGGCTTTTCCATAGCGCCGGCGGGGGCGACCCACTGCAAGGCGCCGATCAGCACCATGGCGGAACACACGGTCACCGCCGCCGCGGTCAGCCCGCTCATGCCGCCCTCCCCGCCGCGATCACCACGGCAAGGCAAATGATAAACATCGCGCCTACCAATAATAGAATACCGGTCAAAACGGCGAGCATGGCGTCCATGGCTTTCAGAATGCCGCCGATCCCCGAAAGGGAAAACAGTTCCGCGGCGGCGGAGCCTGCCAGCATGACCGCCCGCCAGAGAAGCAATTCTAAAATCAACGGGAGAAAGGTCAATAAACAAACCGCCGCGCCGTAAATCCCCACGGAAGAGCGCAGGAAGCCCATGGAGGCGCTGATGGTGGAGAGGGCTTCAGAAAGGGCGCTGCCCGCCATCGGTACGGCTGACCCCACAATAAATTTCGCCGTTTTCATTGTCAGGGTGTCTGCCGGGGCGTTGACCGCCGTCTGGATCCCTAAAATCGCGGTGAAAACGGTGGAGATCAGCCCCATGCCCCAAAGGGAAATTTTTTTCACGGCCTCAGCCAGGCCCGATTTTTTTACCACGGGAGAAACCGCGGCACTGATACTGAGTGCCAGGTACCCGCCCATCAAGGGCGAAATGACAAAGGAAGAAAAGGCACTGACACCCTCCGCGGCGGTCAAAAGCAAAGCGCTCATAGAAGCGGCGGTTGCCGCGCCGCCCGCCGCCGCGGTGATCACCGCGAAAACCGGGATAAAACTCAGTAAAAACACGCTGATCCCTTTTAAGGCGTCAATCGAGGAGCGAATCACCGAAACAGCGGGGAGAAGCACCAATATGGCCGAAGCGATTGCCGCGGCATACTCCGCGGTATCGGCGGAAGTTCGTTTCGGCTCGGCGGCATGGATGGCGGCGGCAATCAGAATCACCGCCAACAGCGCGCCGCCCGCCGCCAAAGGCGCGGCCGCTCCCTCTTTTAAAAAACGCCGGATGTGAGAAAAAATATTTTCCGCTGTAAAAGAGGAAATCCAGTTTTCATCATACAAGTCGATCCCGTTTTCCGAAAAGTATTCCCGCACGGTCGGTGGCACGGCGTCTTGTATTTCGTCAATCCCGCTGTTGCGCAGTTGCTCGCGGTAAAAATCATCCGTTTCTTCCGCACAGACCGGGAAGGCGCAAAACAGGCAAAAAAATAGCAAGAGAATGATTGTTTTGATTGGTTTCATCGGATCAGCCCCACCGCAAGGTCAAGTATTGCCAGAAGGTAAGGGATCGCCAGTAAAAAAACGGCGCATTTCCCCGCAAATTCCGCTTTGGCGGCAAGGGCGGCCTGTCCGTTGTCGCGGCAGGCGTCGGCAATAAAGCCGGTGATATACCCGATGCCGAGTGCTTTGAGCGCCACACCGAAGGCGTCTGCCCGGATGCCCGCTTCGGTAAGCGCGTCCCGCAGGCGAAGAAGCGGAACAAAAATGTTTTTCAACACCAAAAGCAGAACGATCGCCCCGCCCGCCAGCGAAACGGCCAACGCGTATTCGCTTTTCTGTTGTTTTAAGAGTACAGCCAGGAAGGCGGTCAATAGGCAGATAACCAGAATTTTGATCAGTTCCATTTTATAACCCGAAAAGGTTTTTGACCGTGGTGAAGAGTTCCGCGATGGCGTTGACCACCATCAGCAAAACCACCACTAACCCCGCAAGCGTAGTCAGCATGGCCTGTTCCTCCCTGCCGGATCGTACCAGTAGTTGATTCAATACGGTGACGATGATCCCCACGGCGGCGATCCGAAAGATAAAATCCACATCCATTTTCTTCACCTACAAAAGAAAAATACAAAGAAAAGCACCGCACAGGATCCCGAGCGATTGATACAAGCGGCAATGGTCGCGGCATTCGCGCTCGGCTTCGGTGTATTGTGCTTGCAGTAAGGATAGATAAACGCCGATCCGCTCGGTTTCGGTTGCCGCGTCCCCCATGCCGAAATCCCTTAAAAACTCGTTGATCAAAGCGGTGTCCTGCGTTTTTAAATTCTCCGCCGAAATGCGTAAATCCCCGCCTTCGGTTTCGATTTCACCGCTTGGAAAGCAAAGCGCCAGCAAGGGTTCCCGCTCGGCCGCGCCCGCGCATAGGCGCTCCCGCAGTTCCGTGAAGGAGCGGCAGAGGGCGATCAGCCTTTTTTTGCGCATTTGCAGGCGCCTTGCTTCCGCAAACCCAAGCAGGGCGCAACTGAAAAACACCGTTAAGAGCCCGATTGCTTTAAACAACATATTCACCGCAGAGATCCCGGCTGTTGAAAAACCGGATCCTGCCGCTGTGCGCGGGCGGCAGGATCGCCACGGCGGCAATCGCGCCGCTTTCCAGCAATTCTCTGGTCACGCGGCGTTTCAGCAACTCTTCCTCATTGCCGGCATGGGCGGTGGTCAGCACCCGCACGCCGGAGAAGAAACTTTCGCTCACGCCTTTCAGTTCTTCACCGGTGCCGATCTCGTCAAACGCGATCAATTCCGGGAAAAGAGTGCGAAGCGCCATTTCGATCCCGGCGGCTTTGTTTTCGGTCAGTAAAATATCGGTGTTGCGCCCGAGATGAAGATGTGCCTTGCCGCAGGAACTGCCCGAAAGTTCGCCGCGGCTGTCGATCACGGCCACGCGGCGGGGAAGGCCGTTTGTTCCATCCGATAATTGGCGGATCAGGTCGCGCAAAACAGTGGTTTTGCCGCTTCCGGGCGGCCCGGCGATCAGAAAGCCGCCCCCTGTAAAACGGGGGAGCAGTTGGTCGGCACAGCCGGGCACTTCCCGCGCAATGCGAATGTTGACCGAAGAAATATCCCGCAAAGCGCCGCCTTGCATGGCGGTTCCGCAAATGCCTGCGCGATGCCCGTATTTCATGATGATAAAGCCGTTTTTCAATTCGTTTTCATGGGCATATACCGAAGACCGGCAAAGCAATTTGAAGGTTTCGGCAATATCCTGCCCGGTTACGGTTAAAAGATCCCGCGTGATATAGCGGGAAGGCTGACCGCTTTTTAAAACAAAGGCGCATCCTCCGCCTAAGGTCAAGGCGGCGGGCAGACCGCTCCTCAACCTTATTTCCTCGATTTTTTCTTTGAACCCCGCCGGTATTTTTTCCAAAACGCCGCGCAACCCGGGTGCAACCGCGTAAAGCGCACTGTCAAATCGTTCCGCATCTGTCATGCTTGTCACCTCACAGTACATCATATGAAAAGGTTGTCCGTGATAGAACAAAAAAAGAGGCAATCTTTCCGAATCCGGGAAGACTGCCTCTTTGACAGAACATCAATCAGTTTTAAGCGCCTTTTTGCAGAATATGTTTGACGACGGCCTCCGTTCTGTCGGCAATCAGAAACGCCAAGGCCAGTTTCAAAAGATCGGGCAGAATAAAGGGAACCACGCATTTCATCAGCGCCGCCGTAAAACCGATCCCGCCGCCACCGGTGTAGCGCACCACAAACCAGACGGTGCCAAACAGATATAAAACCGCAAGTCCGATCACGAGCGCCAAAATTTTGTACGGCTTTTTGCGGGGGAAAATGCGCGTCAACCCCGCATAGAGCAAGCACAGCACCACAAACCCTACGATGTAGCCGCCCGTTGGCCCCAGCAACACGCCAACGCCGCCGTTCATACCCGCAAACACCGGCACTCCCAACGCCCCGATCAGCAAATACACGCCAAGGCAAACGGCGGCTTGCCCTCCGCCTAAAATCAGGCAGGCGAGGAAAACGGCAAAGGTTTGCATGGTGAAAGGCACGGCAAAAGGCACGGTGATCCAGGCGCAAACGGCGCACAGCGCGGCGAATACGGCCGTCAGGGTTATGTTTTTGATTTTCATAGGGCAACACTCCGATTGTAAACTAAAACTTTTTTATATTTACAATTATAGTGTTTTCCTTACAAAATGTCAATATAAAAAAATAATGATTTACAATCGGCGGCCCGCGTGGTAAAATGAAACGGAAAAGAAGGTGCATGGATGATGACGACCAAAGACTATGTGCTATATGCGTTGAAAAAAGCCGGTGGATTTGTTTCGGGCGGCGAGATCAGTGAAACGCTCGGGATCAGTCGCGCCGCCGTTCATACGGCGGTGAAAGCACTGCGGAATGACGGATACAGGATCGCTTCGAGTACCAATAAGGGGTATCGCCTGGCACAGAGCGAGGAACGGCTGGTGTTGGGGGAACTCTTGCCTGGAATCGGGCTGGAACGCGGCCGTGGCGTTACGGTGCTTGATTGCGTGGATTCTACCAATACCTATTTGCGGCGACTGTGCGCATCGGGGCATGCCGCGGTGGGCGATTGCGTGATCGCGGATGAACAAACCGGCGGGAAAGGCCGCCTTGGCAGGAAATTCGAATCCCAAAAAGGGGTAGGGCTTTATTTTTCGGTCCGGCTTGAACCCAAAAATGTTTCTCCCGCCGAACTGGCGGAAATTACGGCTTGGGGCGCGGTTGCCACCGCAAAGGCAATCGAAGAATCCTGTGGGATCGTTTGCGGGATCAAGTGGGTAAACGATCTTGTGTGCGGCAATCGAAAAGTCTGCGGTATTTTAACCGAAATGTCGGTAGAAGGGGAAACCGGGCGTATTGACAGCGTGATCATGGGCATCGGGATCAATGTAAACCATATGGCGGGGGATTTTTCACCCGAAGTAGAGCCGATCGCCGTTTCTTTGCGGCAGATCACCGGAAAACGGCAAAGTCGGCTGAAACTGTGTGCGGCGCTGATCCGGCAGATAGATCGGATGCGGGAGGAGTTCCCGCAAGGGCGGGAGCGTGTTTTGGCGGAATACCGCGCCCGCTGTTCCGTGATCGGAAAAACGGTGTGGGTGGAAAAAGGCGGTGAACGCCAGGAGGCAAAGGCGCTTGGAATTGATGATCGCTTCGGTTTGGAAGTGGAATATGCCGGCGGGACGCGAGAAATCCTGCGCGGCGGCGAGGTGAGTGTTCGCGGGTTTTACGGGCAAAAATAACACTTTACAAATATATAAAAATGTGATATGCTTTTGCGCGGTGATACGGAAATGAAGCAACGATCTGTAGCGCAAAAGCGCGGAATTTTGGTTTTTATTGTTTTATACCTGGCGTATACTTCCGTTTATATCGCACGGTTGAATTTATCCATGGCTTCTCCTGAATTGGTCAAGGAGGGGATGATCAATACCCGGCAGATCGGGTATCTCGGCGCGGTTTTCTCCATTGTTTATGCGGCAGGGAGGCTTTTTAACGGCACCGTAAGCGACAGGGTGCCGCCGTTTGTGATGATTTGCTCGGGGCTTGTGTTGGTCGGCTCTGCCAACCTGGCATTCAGTGTTTTGCCGGTTTTTCCCGCCATGATGGTGTTTTGGGCGATCAATGCTTTCGCACAATCCATGTTGTGGAGTTCTGTTCTGTGCGCCTCGGTTCAGGTGTTCGGAGAACAGCGTGCCCCTAAAATGACTTCTTATATGGTCACTTCGGTTGCATTCGGCAACATCGCGGGGATTTTGCTTGGGGCCTTTTTGATTAACCGTTTCGGGGTGCGGTATGCTTTTGTGATCCCGGGATTGATCCCGCTTGTGCTGGCGGTCGCGGTATTCGCGGCAATCCGCCGGATTGGAAAACCGGTTCGTCAGGCAAAAACAGAAGGCGGACAAACGGGCGCATGGCGCGTCGGCGGTCTTTGGATTACCTTGGCGATGGCGTTTATGCACGGCTTGATCAAAGAAAACATCACGGTTTGGATGACGGTGTATTTTGTAGATACTTATCAGATCGATCTTTCCAAAACCTCCGGGTTTATTCTGTTTATTCCGTTGGTTGGATTGTTGGGAAGGCTTGCATATCCGCCGATCTACCGGCTTTGCAAAAGCAATGAGCATGCCGTTTCTTTGTGGGGCTTTTTGCTTTGCGTCATCGGCGCGGCGGTGCTGATCTCCGGTCAGGCGGGGGCAGTGGTGGCGCTGGTCGCTCTCAGCCTGATTTATGCGGCGGTTTCCCTGGTGAATACCTCGCTGTTGTCGATCTATCCGCTTCAATTTGCACCGGCGGGCAAGGTGGCTACCGTGAGCGGAATGATGGATTTTGCCACTTATTCGGGCGGCGGCACAGGTTCCTTTTTGTATGGACTGTTGATCGACGGATTTGGGTACGGTTCCATGTTTTTCTCATGGGGCATGGTGTCGGCGGTATGCGTGATATTGGCGATTGTTCTGAAAAAAACAGCGGTTGCAAACCGCAATGCTTAAAAGTAAAATCGGAACAGCCGTTTCGGAAAAAAACGAAACGGTTTTTTCTTTTTTTCCATAAACCTATTGACTTGGTAGGATTTATGTGCTATACTATCTGTGAAAAAAATAACAAGGGTGATCGGTATGAATCATGTGTATGCGGACAATGCGGCCACCACCGCGCTCAGCGATACGGCGTTTAACGCCATGCTGCCTTATTTGAAGGAGCAATTCGGCAATCCTTCCAGTTTGTATATGGCAGGGCAAAAGGCGCAGGAGGCTTTGTATCAGGCACGGGAAACGGTTGCGCGATGCCTCCATGCGGATCCGAAGGAAATCACATTTACTTCCGGCGGCAGTGAAGCGGATAATCAAGCCATTTTGACCGGCGCGTTTTTAGGCGCGCAAAAAGGGAAGAAACATCTTATTTCTTCCGCGTTTGAGCATCACGCCGTTTTGCACACGCTGAAAAAGTTGGAAAAGCAGGGCTTTGAGGTAACGCTCCTTCCGGTGCATGAAGACGGATTTGTGCGGGTGGATGAACTGCGTGAAGCCATCCGGGAGGATACGGCGCTTGTAACGGTGATGTTTGCGAATAACGAAATCGGCACTATCCAGCCCATTGCGGAAATCGGCGCTGTTTGCCGCGAAAAAGGCGTTTTGTTCCACACCGACGCGGTACAGGCGGCAGGGCATGTTCCGATCGATGTGCAGGCAATGGGGATCGATCTGCTTTCGCTTTCAGCCCATAAATTTCATGGCCCGAAAGGCGTCGGGGCGTTGTACGCCAAAAAGGGCGTTCGCCTTTTTACTTTGATCGAGGGCGGCGCACAGGAACGCGGCAAACGCGCCGGCACCGAGAATGTCCCGGGTATTGTGGGCATGGCGGCGGCGTTGGAGGAAGCCTGTGCCGGAATGGAAAAAAACAACCTTTCGATCAAAGGACTGCGCGACCGCATCGCCGCGCAGTTGACGAAGATCCCGCATTCCAAGATCAACGGCGTGCCGGAGCGGGGTCTTGCGGGAACTTTGAATATGTGCTTTGAAGGAGTCGAAGGGGAGTCGCTCCTTCTGTTGTTGGATGATCGCGGAATCAGCGCGTCTTCCGGTTCGGCCTGCACCTCCGGCTCGCTGGATCCAAGCCATGTGTTGCTGGCGCTCGGCCTGCCGCATGAGGTGGCGCACGGCTCCCTGCGCCTTTCCCTCAGTGCTTATAATACCGAAGAAGACGCGCGCCGCATCATAGAGCATGTGCCGCAGGTCGTAGCGTATCTGCGGGAAATGTCGCCGGTATGGAAAGATTTAGAAGAAGGGAAGAGAAAACATGTTATATAGTGAAAAAGTGATGGATCATTTCCGCAATCCGCGCAATCTCGGTACCATTGACAATGCCGATGCGATCGGAGAAGTCGGCAACGCCAAATGCGGGGATATTATGAAAATGTATCTGAAAATCGAAAACGGGATCATTACCGATGTTAAATTCAATACATTCGGGTGCGGTTCCGCCATTGCCACCAGTTCCATGGCGACCGAGATGATCAAGGGAAAACCCATCGAGGAAGCCTTGCAACTCTCCAACCGGGCGGTCGTAGAGGCGCTGGATGGATTGCCCGCTCATAAAATCCATTGTTCGGTACTGGCGGAGGAAGCCGTCAAAGCCGCATTGATCGATTATTATGCACACCACCCCGAATTGGAAAAACCTGCCGCCTTGCCGGAAGCGATCCACTGTGAAGATTGTGCGCATTGCGGTTAAATGGTCTGTGGAAGACGGTAAAACTGAATAAAAGTTACAAAAAAATCATTTTTTAAGAAAAAAGGTTGCAATTTTGTAACCTTTTTGTTATAATAACTCTATAAGAAGTTACAATTTGTAATTTTTTAAGGAGTGAATGATCATTTTTAAATCAGGTTTACAGCGCCTTTTACACGCCGGACAAGCGTTTCTTCATCCTATTATTGGCTTGGCTCAGCAACATCGACTTGCCGCGAAAGCAGTAGCCGTTTGTTTGGTCGGGGTGCTTTCGTTGGGAACCGCGGTTTTTTCCACAGGGATCACCTTCGGGTTTAAAGTGGATTATTTAGGCAGCGTGATCGCTACGATTAAAGATACCGGCATTTTCGAAGAAGCCAAAACCATCGCTTTGCGGAATGTGGAAGGCCATGATGCCGCCCGCGTGATCGCAACGCCCGGCTTCCGTTTAACGCTGACAGTGCAGAACCAGTTGGATAACGCTTTACAACTGGCAGATGCTATTTTGGAAAATACAGAGGAAATCGTAGAGGCTTCCGCCCTGACGGTGAACGGGGAAACACTGGTTTGCACCGCGTGGGACGGGATGAGCGCCTATCTTGAACAGGCCAGAACCCGCTTTGACTTGGCAGGGGCCGAAAATGTATCCGTTTTTGCGGACAAGCCGGAGGTCGTTTCCGGGTATTATGTGGAATCGGAATTATCCGATCCGGCGGCGGCGCAAGCAATCATCGATTCGTTGGAAGTAAAAACCACGGCAATCATTCGTACCGAGTATGAAGTGCCGTTTTCGAAAAAAACAGTAAAAACATCCTCCCAGTTTGTCGGATATTGCAAAGTCACCACGGCGGGGAAAAACGGTATAAACCGCAAAACCGAAGAGGTGCAGTTGGTCAACGGTCAGGAAATTTCCAAGCAAATCACCGCTGATGAAATCGTATCCGCCCCGGTGGAGGAGATCACCTCCGTCGGGACTGCCAATCCCACCACGAAAAGCGAGCAGCGCGCTGCCGTGCAAAAAGCGGGACTTGCGTTTCCGCTGCCGGCCGGTTCCTATACCGTCAGTGCTTATTATGGGGACGGGAGGGGCCATAAAGGGGTTGATCTTGCCGCAAAATCCGGCACCCCGATTTATGCCGCTGCCGCGGGAACGGTCATTCAGGCAAAATATGACGGGAATTACGGTAACAGCGTTGTGATCGATCACGGCAACGGGATGAAAACACGATATGCACACGCCAGCGCGATCAAAGTTTCGGTCGGCACCGTGGTGGAGCAGGGCGATTTGCTGGCACTGGTCGGCAGAACAGGGCAGGCTACCGGCAATCATCTTCATTTTGAAGTGATGATCGGCAATAACCGGGTAAACCCCGCGCCGTATATCGGCTTGCAGTGAGAAAACCTGTAAGCCAGCGCGCATCCCGTATCTTTTTTAATAATTATCGAGAAAAAAATTGTAATAATTTGTTAAAAATAAACTGAATTTTGAAAAAATGAATTTTTTTTGAAAAATCAGTTTATTTTTTTGCAAAAAATTGGTATAATGATTTGGATATATTGGAAAATATCAAAAAAAGTTTATTATGGAGAAAATCCAAAAAAATTAGGAGGTTGATTCTTGATGAGTCACAAGTATGTTTACCTGTTCAGCGAGGGCGACGCCAATATGCGTGAACTTTTGGGCGGTAAAGGTGCAAACCTCGCGGAGATGACCAAAATCGGTCTTCCCGTTCCGCAGGGCTTCACCATTTCCACCGAGGCTTGCACGCAGTATTATGAAGACGGCCAGCAAATCAATCAAGAGATCCAAGATCAAATCAAGGAGTATATCAAGAAGATGGAGGAAATCACCGGCAAGAAATTCGGCGATTTGGAAAATCCGCTTCTTGTTTCCGTTCGTTCGGGCGCACGCGCTTCCATGCCCGGTATGATGGATACTATTCTGAACCTCGGCTTGAATGAGCAAGTGGTTGAGGTCATTGCGAAAAAATCCAACAATCCCCGTTGGGCTTGGGACTGCTACAGAAGATTCATTCAAATGTATTCCGATGTCGTCATGGAAGTCGGCAAGAAATACTTTGAGCAGTTGATCGACGAAATGAAAGAAAAGAAGGGCGTCACGCAGGATGTGGAACTGACCGCGGACGACCTGAAAGAACTTGCCTTCCAGTTCAAGGCGGAATACAAATCCAAGATCGGCAGCGACTTCCCGTCTGATCCGCAGGAGCAGTTGATGGGCGCGATCAAAGCCGTTTTCCGTTCGTGGGACAACCCCCGTGCCAATGTATATCGCCGCGATAATGATATTCCGTATTCTTGGGGTACCGCGGTTAATGTGCAGTCCATGGCGTTCGGCAACATGGGTGACGATTGCGGCACCGGCGTTGCTTTCACGCGTGACCCGGCAACCGGCGCGAAAGGCTTGTTCGGCGAGTTCCTGACCAATGCCCAAGGCGAAGATGTGGTGGCAGGCGTTCGCACGCCGATGAAGATCGCGGAGATGGAAGAAAAATTCCCCGAGGCCTTCGCAGAGTTCAAGAAAGTTTGCGAAACACTTGAAAAGCATTACAGAGATATGCAGGATATGGAATTCACCGTAGAACACGGAAAACTCTTTATGTTGCAAACCCGTAACGGGAAGAGAACCGCCCAGGCGGCGCTCAAAATCGCTTGCGATTTAGTGGATGAAGGCATGAGAACCGAAGAAGAAGCGGTTTTGATGATCGATCCGCGTAACCTTGATACATTGCTTCACCCGCAATTTGATGCGAAGGCATTGAAGGCGGCTACCCCGGTCGGCAAAGGCCTCGGCGCATCGCCCGGCGCGGCCTGCGGTAAGATCGTCTTCACGGCAGACGATGCGGAAGCATGGAAAGCCAGAGGCGAGAAGGTCGTTCTCGTGCGTTTGGAAACCTCTCCGGAAGATATTACCGGCATGAAGGCTGCCCAGGGCATCCTCACCGTTCGCGGCGGTATGACTTCGCATGCGGCGGTTGTTGCGCGCGGCATGGGTACTTGCTGCGTTTCCGGTTGTTCTGACATCAAAATGGATGAAGAAAACAAGAAATTCGAACTCGCCGGAAAGACTTATCATGAAGGCGACTATATCTCGATCGACGGTTCTACCGGCAATATTTACGATGGCATTATTCCCACGGTGGACGCTTCCATCGCCGGTGAGTTCGGCCGCATCATGGCATGGGCGGATAAGTACAGAACCATGAAGGTTCGCACCAATGCCGACACTCCGCGTGATGCAAAGAAAGCCCGCGAACTCGGCGCAGAGGGCATCGGCCTTTGCCGCACCGAGCATATGTTCTTCGAGGCTGACAGAATCGCCGCGTTCCGTGAAATGATTTGCGCGGATACCGTGGAAGAGAGAGAAGCCGCGCTTGCAAAGATCATGCCTTATCAACAGGGCGACTTTGAGGCTTTGTATGAAGCATTGGAAGGCAATCCGGTTACCATTCGTTTCCTGGATCCGCCGCTTCATGAGTTCGTTCCCACCGAAGAAGAGGATATCAAAGCATTGGCTGCCGCACAGGGCAAGAGCGTGGAAACCATCAAGAACATCATTGCTTCTTTGCATGAGTTCAACCCGATGATGGGTCACCGTGGCTGCCGCCTTACGGTCACATATCCTGAAATTGCCAAAATGCAGACAACGGCTGTTATCCGCGCCGCGATCAATGTGAAAAAGAACCATCCGGATTGGAAGATCGAGCCGGAAATCATGATCCCGCTGGTCGGTGAAGTGAAAGAGTTCAAGTTTGTGAAGAAGATCGTTGTGGAAACCGCCGATGCGGAAATCGCCAAAGCGGGTATTGACCTGAAATATGAGGTCGGCACCATGATCGAAATTCCGCGTGCCGCTCTTATAGCGGATGAAATCGCCAAAGAAGCCGATTTCTTCTGCTTCGGTACCAACGATTTGACACAGATGACCTTCGGTTTCAGCCGTGATGACGCCGGCAAGTTCTTGAACGCTTACTATGATACCAAGATTTTCGAAAACGATCCGTTTGCAAAATTGGATCAGCTCGGCGTTGGTAAATTGATGAAGATGGCAATTCAACTCGGCAAGCCGGTCAATCCGAAACTTCATTGCGGTATCTGCGGTGAACATGGCGGCGATCCGACTTCTGTTGAGTTCTGCCACGAAATCGGACTGGATTATGTATCTTGCTCGCCCTTCCGTGTACCGATTGCCCGCCTTGCCGCCGCACAGGCTGCGATTAGAAGCGGGGATGAGAAGTAATTTTTACTTCTGCTTCACAATAAACTACGAACAGGCGAAAGCTTTTCGTAACGCCAACGGTCAATATCTTCGCCAATCACAATGGGAAGATATAACAGTTGAAGTGATTTTCTAAAAAATATCCGTCTATCGAATAACTCGGTAGGCGGATTTTTTTGCACATTCGTGTTTAGATTGTGATTTCATTATAATGAAATCAACAAAATTATGGAGGTTTCATTATGAACACATTATTTGAACAAAACGGCTGTAATTATGAAATACAAGGTGATTATCAACTGCCGTGCATCGCAACAAAAAAGCAGAATGAATTGTATATCGGCGTGTGGGCAAACCGTCACAAACAGTATCTTAAACAACATCATCGTATAAAATATTACAATCTGCTAACATCGGAAAGGTTGTACCCTTACCTTGCGGACATTGAGGAACAGGCAGAAGCAATGTTTTCACGGCTCGTCAAATCTCTTGCCGAAAAGGAAAATGTAACAGAAAAACTGAAAGCGGATAATCCTATGCTATGGGTGCAGAAGATGAACAATATCCGTAACAGAGCAATGGAA
>CACXFE010000016.1 GCA_902766855.1 Oscillospiraceae bacterium
TCGGAACCGGCGCTTTCGGCTTCCACGGCTTTGGCGATATCGCCGTTATACGCATCAACAATCGCTTTCCAGAAATCTTCATAAGTGGCGTCTTCGGCCAATTCATAGTTCCAGTTTGCGGCGCACGCGGCAACCGAGTCATCCGCGCCGTTGTAGCCGTTGTCCTTGCAGTAATCGCAGATTTCTTTGGCGAAATCAGCGCCAGCTTTGGTGTTATAATAATCCCAGAACGCTTTGTACTGTTCTTCGGTATACAGGTCGTTGGCTTTGTAGCCGTCAGGACCGGCAGCGAAAATTACATTGCCGCGGATGTCCATACCTGCGCGGTATTCTTTCATACCTTTGATCGGCAGAGCGAAGAAGGTAGCAGAACCGTCATACGAAGGATCGGACAAAACATACATGGAGAAAATGACATCGTCGATGGTCAATTTTTCGCCATCCGCAAATTTCAGATCTTTGCGGAGTTTGATGTCATAATCCACCGTGCCGTCCTGGTTCTGGGTGATGGTTAAATCAGCAGGACCATAATAGGTGTAATCTGTGCCGTTGTAAGCGATTTTCGAGCCATTGATTCCTTTTTCCACGATCGCACCGGTGCGGTCAGAAGTCAAAAGAGGCAACTGCGTGAGGTCGGCAACATCCTGGTCATAAGCAGTCTCCGCAAAGAAGGGGGAGAACTTGCTGTTGAAGGGTGAATAGCCTACAACGAGTGGGGTGTTTTTGTTTCCTTGCAATGAGCATCCGGCAAACAAACCGGCGCACAATACCAGCACAAGGAAAAGAGCGGTGATTCTGGTCAATCTTTTCATGTTAGGGTACAACTCCTTTTTATTATTTTCGTGTTTCCACGAATTTAACGAATGGATGGCTTTTCCTGCCAGTGCGCTTGGTTTAAAAAGCGGTGATAAGAAAAGCAAATCATGATGCCCAAAGCCGAAAACAGCGGGCGAGCCAACGAATGATACCAAGGATTCGGTATCCCGTAAAAAGCAAGATAAAAAAGTTGGGAAAGCAGGGTGCAAATAGAGAAGATTGCCGCGATCCATGTGCGGCGGGGGAGTTTTTCCACCGTTGCTTCATAGATATAAGCGCGCAATTCACGGAAATGCAGTGTCAACCTTCCCGCCCCCCACACAACGGTGAAAACGGCGATCGTTTGAAAAAGCCACGGCAGGATTGTGATGAAACTGCGGCTCATCGGAACAGGGGGGAGGCACTCGGGCAACAGCACGCACAGAAGCGCCAGAATTGCGCCGCCCGCCACAGTGAAACGAAAACGCTTTTGCTCGTTTTCAGAGCCTTGTAATTCATACAGTTTGCCCTGATAATGATACTTCCCGGATGCATCGGGTTTGAAGTCATTCAGATAGGCACGCCGAAAACCGCGCTTTTGTTCATCCGCCATGATGTACTCCGTTCTGTCGCATTTCCTCCCGTTGCCGGTGGCAACGCCGCAAGGGGAGGTTGCCTGCATGGCAGGCTCGCCTTGCGGTCTTTGGTACGCTGTGCGTACCAAAGATAGGGGCCCCTATCGGATTTTGCGGGATCAGGCGATCCCGGTCAAGTCATAATGATTCAGCCATTCTTCCGCCGCGGAACAGATTTCACGCAGGCAGGTTTCCTCAAACGGGCTTTCCAGCCCCGCGTGCTTCAACAAGTCTGTAAAGGTTTTGCTGCCGCCTTCCTTGGTGTAGGCGAGATAGTGCCGCCAGGCGTTTTCGCGGTCTTCCATGATCCTTTTCCAGAAGGAAAGAGCCACGGTTTGCGCTAAACAGTAATCAATATAATAAAACGGGAAAGAATAAATATGATGCTGACGCTGCCAGCCTTTCCCCTCGCTGTAAAAAGGAATTTCCCCGTCTAACTTCATCCAGGGCATATACACGCCGAGCAGTTCTTTCCATGCGGCGTGGCGCTCTTCCGGGGACCAATCGGGGTGTTCGAAAACAAGATGCTGGAAGTGATCCACCATGGTGCCGTAGGGGATGAAAGTAAGCGCGCCCGCCAAATGGCTGTATAAAAACTTGCGGGTATCCGCGCCGAAAAACAATTCCGCCCAAGGCCAAGCGAAAAACTCCATCGACATGGAATGTACTTCGCAGGCTTCCATACTCGGCAGAATGGAAGAGGAGGGGACACGGTCAATATTGCTCCAGGCGGCAAAGGCGTGCCCGGCTTCATGCGTGACGGTTTCCACATCGTCTCTCGTGCCGTTGAAGTTGGCAAAAATAAAGGGAACATGATAATCCAAGATCTCGGTGCAATAGCCGCCGCCTTCCTTGCCTTCGGTAGAAAGCAGGTCAAGCAGTTCGTTCTCTACCATGGTGTGGAAGAAACGCCCGGTTTCGGGAGAGAGTTCCTCATAAAAGCGAAGCCCGGCTTTTACGATTTCATCCGCATTGCCCGCGGGCTTTGCATTGCCGGAACGGAAAAGCAAGGCGTTATCCGCAAAACTCATAGGGTATTCTTTGCCGAGCCGCTCTGCCTGTTTGCGATAAATGGAATCCGCCACCGGGACAAGATAGGTTTTTACCGCTTCACGGAATTTTTCCACATCGTCTTTGGTGTAGCAGTTCCGCCCCATCCGGTAATACCCGAGAGGGATATATCCGCCGTAACCGAGTTTTTTGCCCATTTCATCCCGCAGGTGAACCAGTTGATCATATAAAGAATCCAACCGCGGCTGGTTTTCCCGGTACCATTCTCCTTCGGCTTTCCAGGCTTCCAGGCGAAGATCATCCTCTGCGTCTGCTTTAAAGGCCGCTAACTGCGAGAGGGTATAAACCCCGCCTCGAAAGGGAATCTGTGCGGAGGCAAGCAGTTTTTCATATTCCTGAACAAGATCGTTTTCTTTCTGTAATTCGGGAATGATGGCGGGAGAGAAGGTTTTTAATTCGATTTCGGCGTTTAAAAACATCAGATCGCCGTATTCGGCGGAAAAATCCGAGCGAAAAGGGCTGGCGAGGAGGGCGTTTGTCCATTCCTGCTGCACTTGCTGTAATTCCGGCATGGCATTGTTCCAAAACTTTTGCTCATCATTATAAAAAGAATCCCGCGTATCAATCGAGTGGCGGATATGGGCGAGCGACCCCAAAGTGGAAATATGCCGCTCGAACGCTTCTTTTTCTAAAAAGACCTGCCTGGCGGCGGCATAGGTTTCCGCCGCGGAAAGCTTTTCGGTCAATGTTGACAGGGTGCGTTTGAGATCTTCAAGATCAGGGCGGGAATAGGGCATTTCAGAAAATTTCATATTCTTCCTCTACATATAAACAGGTTAAATGGATATAAAACATTACTAACGATATACATATTAGTAGTATATCATACTTTAAAAAAATGTTCAAGGTTTTTTCACAATTTTTTGTTAAAAAATTCACAGGCCTTTTCGGTGAATATGCAAAAAAGTGTAAAAACAGCGTGTTTAACGCCTTAAAAAAAGAAAAAGATTGACAGAACGAAAAAAATCGCTTACAATAGAAGTATCAAGATAAACGCATGGACGGGAATCGGTAACCGCGAAGCGGGCGCGAAGAGAGAAGGCGGGTGGTGCAAGCCTTCGGTACGCACGCGGCGACGCTCTCCCTGAGCGGCTCCCGAAAGGGATGACGGCGGCCACCGTTAGCGGGCGAAGGTACGAACAGTACCGTTGAGTGCGGAAGTTTTTCCGAATCAGGGTGGTAACACGGATTTTTATTCGTCCCGAATGGGTTCATTCGGGGCGTTTATTTTTTAGGAGGTAACGAGTATGGAATTTGAAATTTTAAAATTATTGGCGCGCAATGCAAAATACACCGCGGAAGAGATCGCGGTGATGCTCGGGGCGGAGGAACAAGAGGTTAAGGATACGATCGAGCGCCTTGAAAACGACGGATATATCCGCGGCTACAAAGCGGTGATCGACTGGGAAAGGATCGAAGGCGCGGCGGTTTCGGCCATTGTGGAATTGAATGTGGTGCCCAAAGCCGGGCTTGGATTCGAAGAAGTGGCGGAGCGCGTGATGCAGTACAACGAGGTGGAATCGGTCTATCTGATGTCGGGCGTTTATGATCTGAATGTGGTGGTCAAAGGGAAAACCTTACAGGATGTGGCGCGCTTTGTTGCCAAAGAACTTGCCACGATCGACTCGGTGACATCCACCACCACGCACTTTGTGATGCGCCGCTATAAGGAGATGGATGTGCCGCTGATTACCGACGAACAGGATGACAGGGGGCAGATTCTTTTATGATGGAATATGAAAAAATCCTGAATCCGACCATTGCCGCGATCAAGCCTTCGGGGATTCGGAAATTTTTCGATATTACCGCTTCGATGAAAAATGTGATTTCTCTCGGAGTGGGGGAGCCGGATTTTCAAACCCCGTGGGCGATCCGAAAAGCCGGAATCAATTCTTTGGAAAAAGGGCGTACCAAATATACTTCCAACCGCGGCACGGAAGAACTTCGGCGGGCGATCGCCGAATATATGCAGCGGAAATTTGCCGTTTCTTATCAGCCGGAAAGCGAAATTTTAGTTACGGTGGGCGGCAGTGAGGCGATTGACGCCTGCGTGCGTGCTTTGGTTTCCCCGGGGGACGAAGTGATCATCCCCCAACCGAGTTATGTTTGTTATGAGCCGATCACGCGGCTGGCGGGCGGCGTGCCGGTGATCATCGAAACCAAGGCGGAGGATGATTTTAAGGTGACGCCCGACCAGTTGGAGAAGGCGATCAGCGACAAGACGAAACTTTTGATTTTACCTTATCCCTGCAATCCTACCGGGGCGATCATGGAGCGGGAAGATTTGCAAAAATTGGCCGCTGTTTTGCGCGGCACCAATATTATGGTGTTATCGGATGAAATATACGGGGAATTGACCTTTGCGGAAAACCCGCATGTATCGGCGGCATCGATCGACGGGATGTGGGAACGCACTGTAACGGTAGGCGGTTTTTCCAAAGCCTTTTCCATGACCGGGTGGCGGTTAGGGTTTGCCTGCGGCCCCGCTCCGATTTTGACCGAAATCACCAAAATCCATCAATTTGCCATCATGTGCGCGCCGACTACTTCGCAGTATGCCGCGATTGAAGCCTTGCGCGGCGGGGATGAGGATGTGGAGCATATGCGCCGGGAATATGATATGCGGCGGCGCATGATGGTGACCGGGTTTAACCGGATCGGATTGCCCTGCCGGGAGCCGAAGGGCGCGTTTTACGCGTTTCCCTCCATCCGCACGACCGGGATGACCAGCGATGAGTTTTGCGAAAAACTGTTATACAGCAAGCAGGTGGCGGTGGTGCCGGGAACGGCGTTCGGCGCGGGCGGCGAAGGGTTTGTACGCGCCTCGTACTGTTACTCGGTGGAACATATCAAGGAAGCCATTTCCCGTATCGGAGAATTTGTAAAGGAAGTTCAGCATGTTTAAGGTGATCAAAACAGAAGGCGCGGCACGGCGAGGCGAATTGCAAACCAACCGCGGCACGGTTCAAACGCCGGCGTTTATGAATGTGGCGACCGCCGGGGCGATCAAAGGGGCGGTTTCGGCGGCGGATCTGAAAGAACTCGGCTGTCAGGTGATGCTGTCAAATACCTATCACCTGCATGTGCGCCCGGGCGACCGCCTGATCAAAGAGTGCGGCGGTCTTCATACTTTCACCACTTGGGACGGCCCGATTCTCACCGACAGCGGCGGTTTTCAGGTGTTCTCTCTGGCGGGGCTGCGCCATATCGAGGAAGAAGGCGTGACCTTTGCTTCCCATGTTGACGGACGGCGTATTTTTATGGGGCCGGAAGAAAGTATGCAGATCCAGTCGCATTTAGGATCTACCATTGCGATGGCCTTCGATGAATGTGTGGAAAATCCCGCTGAATACGGGTATGCCAAAGCCTCTTGTGAGCGAACGACCCGTTGGCTGATCCGTTGTCAGGCGGAAATGCGCCGGCTGAATGCGTTGCCGGATACCGTCAATCCCGAACAAATGCTGTTCGGGATCAATCAGGGCTGTACCTATGAAGACCTGCGGGTAGAGCATATGAAGCGCATCGCCGATTTAGGGTTGGACGGATATGCCATCGGCGGGCTTGCGGTGGGGGAACCTACCGAGGTGATGTATACGATCATTGAAAAAGTTACGCCCCATATGCCAGCCGATAAAATCCGGTATCTGATGGGGGTGGGAACCCCTGCCAACATCCTCAACGCGGTGGAGCGCGGGGTGGATCTGTTCGACTGCGTTATGCCTTCCCGCAATGCGCGTCACGGGCACTTGTTTACTTCCTCCGGGATCATCAATATCAACAATCAAAAATACGAAAAGGATATGACGCCGATTGACGAGGCCTGCGGCTGCCCGGTTTGCAGGCGATACAGCAAGGCCTATATCCGCCATTTGCTGAAAAGCACCGAAATGCTTTCTCAACGCCTGTTGGTGGCGCATAATTTATGGTTCTATAATCATTTTTTAGAGGAAATACGAAAGGCGCTGGATGAAAACCGTTTTGCCGCTTTTAAGCGGGAAAAGGAAGAAATTCTTTCCACCAGAATTTAAACAAAAAATTACGAGGCTGTTTTGCAGATTGCAAGACAGCCCCGTGGTTTTTTATTAAAGTGTGTTATTCTTCCTCGGTCATCAGGCGAACACAGAGAGAAACAATATCGGCGCCGTTGATCGTGTCATTGTCATCAAAGTCGATAGCGGGATAGTAAACCGAAACGGTTCCCGTATCATCCGCGGCATATTTTTTCAGGGTGACCAGATCCAAAATATTGGTTACACCGTCAAAATTCGCATCCCCGTTCTGATAAGCGGGATCATTTGCGGGATCGGCCGAAAGCAGAGAAATGGTGTTGTTATCAAGCAAGCCGGTGGCAGGCAGCATGCGGCGGCGTTGGAAGATTTTCAACTGTGCCTGCGTTGCTTCGTCAAAATATCCCGAAACAGGCAGGGAATGCCGGTGGGCGTTCAGGCGGGTTTGCAACCATAAAGCGCCGTCCCCTCGGGTGAGCAGGGGGAGCGCGTTTGCCTGCGGGGCCGCATAGGCGGGTTCCGCCCCGTTCAGAATCACCACCGCCTGGCGGTAAAGCCCCGCGTATGCGGTTTCTACCGCGGCTTTGCTGTAATAGGTTTTGCCGGAACTCTGCATCGGGTCGTTGAAAATATAATAACTATCGTTATATCCGATCAAAAGCAGGCAATGCTCCGGGCGGATCCATTGAATCGTGCGGCCCTGATAAGTCCAGGAATTGCCGTTATCAGGCTTCGCCATCCCGATGGATGCCCACAGGATTGCGGGGATATTATGATCGATATAATTGGTCACAAGGGAGGAAAGCGATTGGCCGATCAACAGTTTGGCGTATTTATTTTTGCCTTTTAACACTTCGTTCAAGGTCTTTTTGATCACCGGGGAGTAGCAGCCGTAACAGCCGGTAGTTCCGCGCGGGTTGCCGCCAAAGGTGATCGACGGATCGAAAGGAGTGGAAGGCGCCGTTTTTTCAAGATAGTTGTCAATAAAGGTGTCCACCGTGATGTTAACGCCGGCATAGCGAAGCGCCATCACGGTGCTGACGCTTTCACACCCGGTAGGATAAGCGGATAGTTGAGAAAGGAACGGGACATTGGCGATCACATGATCGTTTGCACTGTCGTTCAGGCTGGATTCGTAAAATATCCGCACTTCAAAGCCGGTGATCAGAATGCCGTTGGAGTAGCCGGCATACCCGTCGCCGCTGGTGTCAAGACTGCCGCCTAATTGATATTTATTAAAAATATACTGTTGCCAATCGCGGGAAGCATTGCTCACCCAGGAAAGCCATTTCCCGTTGGCTTTTACCCGGTACATCACGACAAATTGCGTCGTGATCTGAGCGTTGCTGCGATTGATGGCGTACATTTTTACATATTGGATCGGCCGCGTCCACCAGCCGGCAAAATCGTCGGCTCCCGTTTGATAGGAATAGACCGGGGAATATTCTCCCACGCCGTTGTTTTTCGTGGCATATTGGATATAATATGTATTGTTATAGTTGCCGCGAATGTCTAAACAGTTGATTTTGGCGGCTTCAACCTTGCCGGAAAAGCGAACCCATTCGTTTTTGGTGCCGCTTGCGTTATATTTCATGGTGAATTGCCCGGTCACTTCCGCGGCATCGGCGCGAAGCGTGCCGCTGAACAAATACGCACAACAAAGAAGTGCGAAAAGAAGGAGCAGGCGAATCGGGGTATTCAGGGTTTTCTGCATGGTATTCCTCCTAAAAAATATCGATATTATCATAGCATACTTACTGCCGGATTACAAGTTTTTTCGGCAGGCAAACGAAGGGGGCGAGGAAAACGGAAAAAACCAACATCAAAAGTTTAGGATTTGATCTGCTGTTTTTTGTGCTTGGAGGAGCCACCTATGCGGCGGCGGTGGTCATGATCGTCAAGCCGAATGAAATATCCCCCGGCGGGGCAACCGGCATTGCCGCACTGTTGAATGTACTTTTTGCTTTTCCGATCGGAACGGCGGTACTCTTGCTCAATCTCCCGCTTTTGTGGGCGGGTTTTCGAAAATACGGCGGCGTATTTATTTTGAAAACCGCGATCGCCACGGTGACGGTGTCGGTTCTTCTCGATGTATTTGCCGCGCTTTTGCCGCCGCTGCATCCCGATCCCGTTTTAGCGGCGGTTTTCGGGGGTGTGTTAATGGGATTCGGTCTCAGCCTTGTGATGTTGCGAGGAGCCACCACGGGCGGTATGGATATTGTTGCCAAACTGATCAACCGGCGATTCCCGCAGTTTACGGTGGGGCGGGTGATGCTGGCGGGGGACGCGGTGATCGTGCTGCTGTCCGCCTTGGTTTACCGCAAGTTTGAAAGCGCATTATACTCTGTGGTGGCTTTGTATGCCTCTTCCCGCGTGATGGACGGAGTGCTTTACGGTGCGGACCGGGGAAAGATTTTATATATTGTAACCGATGCGCCCGAAGCGGCGGCGAAAGCGATCACACAAGGGGTTCGCCGTGGCGTGACCTTACTGGAAGCGGTAGGCGGTTATACCGGGCGACGCCGCCGGATGCTGATGTGTACCGTGCGAAGCCATGAAACCTTTGCCGTTTTAAAACTGATGAAAACGATTGATCCGAAAGCCTTTATCACCGTGGGAGAGGCCGGTGAAATCATCGGGGAAGGGTTTAAAAAATCGGAATAGACAATGACGGGAAAATATGGTACAATAAGGGAAATATCGGTAAAAGGAAGTTGAAATGCGGTGAAAATGCGATATATCAAATTGAACAGCGCGGCCAAAACGCCGACCTACGGTTCCGCCCGGGCGGCGGGGGCGGATCTGTACGCTTGTACCGGCGGAGAAACGGTCACCTTTGCCCCGGGGGAAACCAAATTGATCCATACCGGGATCGCATTGGAAATCCCGGAGGGGTATGTCGGGTTGATATATGCCCGCAGCGGGATTGCCACCAAACGCGGGTTGGCACCGGCGAATAAAGTAGGCGTGATCGACAGCGATTACCGCGGCGAGATCATGGTGTCGCTGTTCAATCAATCCGGCGAGGAACAGCAAATTGAAGATGGGGAACGCATTGCTCAGTTGGTGATCACGCCGTATCTTTCGGTATCTTTTGAAGAAGCCGGGGAATTGACGGACACTGCCCGCGGGGAAAGCGGATTCGGCTCGACCGGGCGGCAATAAAACAAAAATTGCGCCGAAAACGGCGCAAAGTTGTTGATTCGTTCTCCGCGGGAGAATGTTATTATGTACGCTTCTTGATTTTTTGTAAAACGCGCTCGTTTAAGAAAATGGCGCCGATCCCGATGGCGATCCCGAGCAGAACGCCGCCCAGCACATCCGAAGGAAAATGAACATATAAATACAGGCGGGAAAACGCAATGATGACCGCGAGGATCAGCGCGGGGATGCCGAAACGCTTATCGTAATAAAGCAAAATCGTGGCGGCGATGAAGGAAGCCAGCGTGTGCCCCGAGGGGAATGAATAATCGGTTGGAGAAGCGATCAGCAAAGCAATATCGGGCCGGATCCAGCAAGGCCTCGGCCGGGCGGCAAGGTTTTTAACGATCACATTGCCGATCAGCAAACTGCCAAGCAAACCGGCGGTCAGTGCTACGCCGCACCTTCTTTTCGGCCGCCAAAGCAGCAAGAACAGGGCGGTGGCGATCCAAAGGATCCCGTGGTCGCCAAGTCTGGTCAGCCACGGCATCACGCGATCCAGCGCCGCGCAAGCCAGATGTTCCTGTATCCAATCCAAAATTTGAAAATCCAGTTGTTCCATGATGTCCGGTGCCTCCTGTATCGGATGTAACAATATTCATTATACGCCCTTTTCGGGGGTTCGTCAAGCAGTTCAAAAAAACGCTTCAAAAAAAGTTTAAAAAAACTATTGCAATTTTTTAAGGTTTGTGGTAATATATTTGGTACATGAGTAAGTTACAGGAGGTGTCACAATGCCGAACATTAAATCCGCGAAGAAGCGTGTTCTCGTAAGCAAAGCAAATTATGAGCATAACAAGGCTTATCGCTCCGCTTTAAGAACCGCTGTGAAAAAGGCGAATGCCGCGATTGACAGTAATGCTGCCGATGCCGCAGACGCTGTAAAAGCAGCCGTTATCAAGATCGATCAGGCCGCGGGCAAAGGTATTCTTCATAAGAATAATGCCGCCAGAAAGAAATCTGCTTTGGTTACCCGCTTTAACAAGGTCAAGGCTTAAGGTGACAACTTTCCCTTTTACAAACGCAAGCGCCGGATCATTTGATCCGGCGCTTCACTCTATCTTTTGATTCTCTTTTTTGCACGACGAGGCAAGGAAAACGGTTTTCCGTTCCAAAACTTTTTCGCAAAGTACAGGCAAACGCCCAGTTGCAAAAGCAACAAAAGCAAACTGCCTTCTAATCCGCGCTCGCCGCCGGTCAACCGGGGAGAACCGCTGACCGAATAGGTGAGCAAATGCGGCAGATCGGGCAAAATGGAAAGGGAGCCGAGCGTAAACGCGCTGAAAAGATGGTAACAAAACCGCGCGACGATCGGTGCAAGGAGCGAATGGGTATATTCCGCTAACAAACAGCAGATCAGATGCAGGGCGATCAAATTAAGGGCATAGGTCTTTCCGATGCGGAAAGTTGCCAGATTCAGGGAAAGATAGAGAACGGACAACAGCCCCACCGTGACAGGCAGGTTGTAATATTTTCGGTAAAGGCGGAAGAGATAGCCCCGCAGTAAAAATTCGTTTGCGGCGGCCTCCAACAAGAGGGCAAGCAACCATAAAAGCAGATTGTCCGCGCCGGATTTCCCCGTAAAAGCAAGGCGGCGAAACACCCAAAGCAGCCCGACTGTGACACCGAGCGGGATCACCCCGCAAAGCAAGCCGATCGAGTAGTGGCGAAAAAGGTGACGGGAATTCAGGATTTTTAATTTTTTGCGCTCCACCAGCCATGCGAAAACCAGCGTGAAAAGCAAGACGACCGCAAAAGAGGCGCCCTGCTTGAAAACCGCGGCAAGCGCGGGATTAGCCGGTTCCGGCACCGGGAGATAATAGGCGACAACAATCGCAAAATCAAAGAAAAACAAAGTTTTATAAATATTGACTATGGCATTTTTCAAAACGATCATTCCTTTGCCACTATTATAATATAACTTCTGCAAGAGTGCAAGGGGAATTTGGAAAGAAGGGAAA
>CACXFE010000017.1 GCA_902766855.1 Oscillospiraceae bacterium
CAAAGCATTCCTGCAAGAAAGAGCGGGAAAGCCCTTCGGTGCGTTGGCATTCTTTATGAATCTGTTTGTACCGCCGGTTAAAAAGCCGCCCGACGCCCGGCACGGCAAAGCCTAACACCAAAATGATCAGGGCGATGGTTTTATCCATAAACAGCATGGTGCCGATCCCGGCGACGATCTTGGTGATCATGGAAACCAAATTCGGCAGGATGTTGACAGCGGCCGAAACGATCACATCAATATCCGAGGTGAAGCGATTGAGCAAATCGCCCGAATGATATTCCGACAAAACGGGATACTTCTTGCCGCAAACAGCGGAAAACAAATATTTCCGCAAGGAAATGGTCATTTTGGAATTGGCGACCGTTGTTAAAAAAGATTGCAGTGCAGACAACAGGATTTGCAGAATGATCACGGCAAATAAAAGGATGCCGTAAGTCCAGAAATTGCCTTTTGCGGAATCGGTAGCCGTGTCCAGCACATACTTGGTTAAAATCGCAAGCGCAACAAACGAGAGGGAAGAAAGCGCGGCGCAGAGTGAATTGATGATGACCACACCAAAATATTTTTTAGAGCGTTTTGCAATCCAATGAAGCGCAGAACGGTTGTTTTCACGGCTTTTCATGGGTGACCTGCCTCTCTTTGTACGAAATTGGTAAAATTTATTATAACCGATAATAAAAAAGATTGCAAGTGTTAAGAAAAAAGTGTATAATAATGGTAATAACGGAAGAAGGAGTCTGTTTATGGATACTTTTTTTGAACAAATCGTTTCAGTGAAAAAAGACGGAAAGGCGATCGCGGCGATCATCGGCATTTGGTTTCTTGACGTGGTGCTGGCGTTTCTTCTTTTCACCATCGGAATGCAATTTATCGGCGCGCTGTCGCTTTTATTGGTTTTCGGGTTGTTTTACGGGGCGTTTAAATTATCTACGCGCTTTAATATCGAATACGAATATATTGTGACCAACGGCACCATGGATATTGACAAAATTATCAGCAAAAGTTCCAGAAAACGGGTGGTTTCCTTTGAATTGCAAACCGTTTCCCGCCTTGAAAAATTTACCCCTGCACAACTGAACAATATCAATCCCAAAGAAATTGTGGCGGCCTGCAATTTGAATGATCCCGAGGCTTATTTGATGGTTTCCTCCAAAGAGGGGAAAGGCAATATCGTTTTGGTTTTTGCGCCGGACGAGCGTGTGCGCGGCGCCATCATCAAGTTTGTACCGAAATTTATTGCCAACAGTGCTTTTCGATAAAGACAAGGGGGCGGCGCTTTGAAGATACTGAAAAAAGCGTCAATCAGGCTCTCGGAACAGCATGCCGTGGACAGCGGCATGTTTTCATTCCGGGACTTGATGGAGCGCGCAGGCAACGAAGCGGCAACGATCCTTTTTGATCAAATGGATTGCCGCGGCAAGAAAATCGGGGTATACTGCGGCAAGGGCAACAACGGGGGCGACGGCTGTGTGATGGCGGAATGCTTGGCACAGTGCGGCGCGGAGGTCACTGTTGTGACGCCGTTTGGTGTTCCGCAGACCGAGAATGCCCGCTATTTTTATGAGCGTTTAACGCTTTCAAAGCGCGCAGAACAAGCCGATCCTTCTCAATTTGATCTGCTGATCGACGCGTTGTACGGGATCGGGCTTGATCGCCCGCTTGATGAGGAAACCGTCCAACTGATCCGTTCGCTGAACGAGGCGGAGGCGTTTCGTGTGGCGATTGATCTGCCAAGCGGTGTGGAGGCCGACAGCGGCAAGGTACAGGGGATTGCTTTTTCGGCGGATCTTACGATCACTTTTATTGCGTTGAAGCCTTGTTTCGCGTTGCCTTCCGGCTCTGATTTCTGCGGAAAAACCGTGGTGGCGGACATCGGGGTGCAGGCTCTCGGAAACGATTTACCGGTGATTGAGCGGCCGGTTTTCCCGAAACGAAAGCATAATGCTCACAAAGGGACTTTCGGCACGGCGGTCATGTTTTGCGGCAGTTACGGCATGGCGGGTGCCGCGGTTTTAGCGGCGCGCGCGGCTTTACGAAGCGGTTGCGGGATCGTGAAAGCGGTTTTATGCGACGGGATTTACGCTCCTTTCACCGCATCAGTTCCCGAAGCGGTCTGTTTGCCGGTCAAGCAAAGTGAAAACGGCACGCTGCCGGGCGATCTTGGTTTGCCGGCGGTGTTATCGGGGGCTTCGGCTGTTTTGATCGGGTGCGGATGCGGGTGTGACGACCATATCAAAACCCTGGTACGCAGGGTGGCGGAAGAAAGCACTGTACCGCTGGTGATCGACGCGGATGGCATAAATGCGATCGGGCGCAGCATAGATATTATTAAAAACTGCAAATCTCCCATGATCTTAACGCCCCATCCCGGAGAAATGGCAAGGCTGACAGGCAAAACCGTTGCGGAAGTAGAAGCGGATCGCATAACCGTTGCCAAAGAGTACGCCGCCAAGAGCGGATGTATCCTTGTATTAAAAGGCGCCGATACACTGGTTGCCGCCCCGAATGGGGATGTTTTTGTAAACCTTACCGGCAATCCCGGTATGGCAAAAGGCGGGTGCGGCGATGTACTTGCCGGGATGCTGGTATCGCTTTTAGCACAAGGCATTCCGCCGCTTTCCGCCGCCAAAGCCGCTGTTTTTCTGCACGGTGACGCCGGCGACAAAGCGGCCGCCAAGTTAGGGGAGCGCGCCATGCTCGCTTCGGATCTGATCGGGGAGATCTGAAAAGAAACGAAGGTGCCCGATTTTGAAAAAAATATTGCTGTTTCCGCTCTTATTCTTGCCGGTGTTTTTGATTTCCTGCTCGGCAAAACAGGGGGTGACTCCGCTTACGCGGGGGATCGCGTTTACCTGCCGGATGACTTGTTATAACGAGTGCTATACCGGCGACGCATTGATCAGGGAAGACGGAACGGGCAGTTTTACCTTTACTTCGCCGGAAGAAATGCGCGGACTGATGCTGATAGAAGATGAAAACGGCATTGCCGCGGAATTTCGCGGGCTTCGAATGGAATTTGACGGATTGACCGATCAAAAGCGTTCCTGCGGGGAGTGGCTGTTTGCGGCTTTGAATGACGCCGCGGCACGCAGTGCAACAGTGCGGGGAAAAGAACAAACGGTATGCGGAACGGCCGCCGGGCTTGCTTATTGCCTGACGGTGGGAGCAACCGGGCTTCCGATTCGGTTAGATGCCGAAAAAGCAGGTTTTTGCGTAGAATTTATGAATGTCACCAACCTATCGAAACAGGAGAAGGAAAATGCCGATCATTTTTGAAGAAGGATTAAAAAAACAGATTTCCTCGGATGTTCTTGCGCCGGTTTACATCCTGTTCGGGGATGACGGGTTTCTGAAAAAACGATACGCCGGGAAGTTGTCCTCTCGCGTGGCCGAGCCGGACGATATTTTCAATTATGCCGTTTTTGAAAATGAATGTGATCTGCAAGAGGTATACGACGCGCTTACGCAATTCCCGATGATGGCCGAGCGCAAGTGCGTGATCCTGCGCGATTACGATTTTGAACATTGTGCCAAATCGGATTTTGACCGTTTATGCGAATTACTGGCCAGCGGTTGTGACACGGCGTTATTGATCGTATGGTTTGACGGCGCCGCGATCGACGCCAAAAAAAATGCAAAATTCAAAAAACTGGTTGCCGCCGCCGAAAAATGCGGCGGGTATGCCGTGCAGTTGGATCATAAGAAAGCGCCGGAACTTATTAAAATCCTGACCGACGGCGCCAAAAAGCGCGGCTGCACCATGGATAGCGCTACCGCGCGGTATTTGACCGAAACCGCCGGACAAGACCTTTTTACTTTACAAAACGAATTGGAAAAATTGTGCCACTATCTTCCGGGCGGGACGATCCGCAAAGAAGATGTAGACGCCGTTTGCATCAAAACGCCCGAGGCCTCGGTTTATCAACTTTCCAAAGATATTTTTGCCCGCAATATCGGGCAGGCACTGCAAACACTCGATGAGTTGTTGTTTTTGCGATTTGAGCCGATGATGATCCTGTATACCGTATCATCGGCTTTTACGGATATGTTCCGCCTTTACGCCGCGCGGCAAAGCGGGGAAAACCTACAAGCGGTGGCGGCACAGTTTGGCTATAAGGGAAGGGAATTTGTGTTGGAAAGGGCGGCGCAGAATCTTTCCAAATATGATTTTAAACGATTGAATTGGAGTTTGGAAGCGTTGGTGGAAGCCGATCGGCAAATGAAATCGTTCGGTGCAAACGAACAGGTGATTTTAGAGCAGTTGATCGTTCGGTTGGTCTATATTCTGTCACGGGGGGAACGCATTGATCACGCTTGAACAGCCGGTGATTGTGGAAGGAAAATATGATAAAATCGCGCTTGAAAATGTGATCGACGCGTTGATTATCCCCACAAACGGTTTTCGCATTTTTAAAGATCGTGAAAAATGCCGCCTGATCAGAGAACTCGCGGCCAAGCACGGTGTGATCGTGATGACGGACAGTGACGGCGCGGGCAAACTGATCCGCGGATATTTAAAGCAAATCATCGGGGAAGCAGAGATCATTCAGGTTTATCTGCCGCGTGTGCCGGGGAAGGAAAAGAGGAAAAGCCATGCCTCCAAAGAAGGCGTGTTGGGCGTGGAAGGCTTTTCGCCTGATGAACTCCGCCGTGCGTTGACGGACTGCGGCGTGTTTCTTTCCGAAAAGCCGCGCACGCCCGCCGTTACCAAAGCGGATTTATTTGCGGCGGGGCTTTCCGGCGGGCAAAACAGCAGGGAAGCGCGGCAGCGGTTTTGCGCTTTCCTCGGATGGCCGGATAATTTAACAACTCCCGGTTTACTGGACATCATCAACCGCATTTTTACAGCGGAAGAATGGAAACAGAAGGTGGCGGAATGGCAAAGCAATTCGGACAAAAAATAAGGATTTTATACATTCTTCAATTTTTGGAAAACAACAGTGACGAAGAACATCCGCTCAACGCGGCCATGCTTTGTGAAAAGTTGGCGGAAGTTGGAATTGAGGCGGAGCGCAAAGCCATTTATTCCGATATTTCGGCCCTGACCGAATACGGAATGGATATTATTAAGTCCCATTCGCCGCGCGGTTGGTTTTTAGCCAGCCGCGAGTTTGAAGAGCCGGAAATTCTTTTACTGCGCGACGCGGTGCGCACCGCAAAATTTATCACGCCGAAAAAAACGGCTCAGTTGGTCAAAAAATTGGATGCAAAATTATCGGCATCCGCCCGGAAGGATCAAAAGAGCGGCGTCTTCTTTACGGCGGCACACAAATGCCAGAACGAAGAAATCTACTACATTATTGATACCGTTCGCCGCGCGATCACCGAGAAAAAGAAAATCACATTTTTCTATTCCAAGCGCGTATTGGCCGCGGACAGAACTGTTGCGCGGGAAGAAAAGCCCATGCGCGTCAGCCCCTATGCGCTTACCTGGCAGGACGATCATTATTATCTGATCGGCAATTATGAAAAATATGATAATTTGATGCAACTGCGGCTGGATCGTATGCGCGATCCCGAAATCACCGGGGAAGCCGTGCGGCCCTTCCGTGAAGTAAGTGAATATGACGCGTATTTTGATGTTGCCGATTATACGGATAAACTTTTCGGAATGTTCAGCGGCACGCTTTGTCAAGTGGAATTGCGCTGTAAAAAAGCCTTATTGGAACAAGTGGCGGATCGTTTTTCGGAAGAACTGTTCATCAAAAAAGTAACGGATGAGGATTTTTGTTTGACCGTCACGGCGGCGATCAGCGATGCGCTGGTGACCTGGATCCTCAATTACGGGGATCAGATTCAGGTGCTTTCACCCTCTGTTCTTGTAGATATGATCAAAAATCGCGCGCAAAATGTGTTGAATTTATATTCGAATC
>CACXFE010000018.1 GCA_902766855.1 Oscillospiraceae bacterium
CGATCGAGATTTCCTCCGCCGGGTAGGTAACCTTCGGCTTGACACGGCGTTCCAACAACGCGGTGGCGAATGACACACTGCCGACCCGCCCGCAGAACATCAGCAACATAATCACAATTTTTCCCCCGAGGCACAACTGCCCGGTAATGCCGGTGGTCATCCCCACGGTTCCGATAGCGGAAACCGCTTCAAAAAGTCCGTCTGTGATGGAAAAACCCTGAAATGCACAAAGTAACATTGCCCCGCAAAGCGTCAGTGAAAAATTCAATACAAACACGACCGCCGCTTTTTTCAGCGCATCCTCTTTCAAACTTCTGCCGAACAGATGGATCTCCCTCTTGCCCCGCATACCGGCAACCATATGGAGGATCAATACCACAAGCGTGGTGGTTTTCAAGCCGCCCGCGGTAGAGCCGGGGCTGCCGCCGATAAACATCAGCACAATCGTAAGCAGTTTTGAAGCCGGGGTAAGCGCCGCGGTATCCACCGAATTGAACCCGGCGGTTCTTGCGGTGACCGAGCCGAAAAGCGAAGTTAAAACTTTTTCTCCGGCCGGCAATGCGGCGAAAGCAGGATTGGCCAGTTCAAACCCATACAAGAGGATCGCCCCGCCGAAAACCAATACGGTGCTGGTGATAAGAACGATTTTGGTATTCAGCGCGTACCGTTTGAAACGGAATTTCCAGGTCAGCACATCATCCCATACCAAAAAGCCGATCCCGCCCGCAATGATCAAGATCATGACCACCGCGTTGATCAGCCAATTTCCCGAAACCGAGGTCAAAGAAGAGCGGGGCGCCACCACCCCGAACAGATCAAACCCCGCGTTGCAAAACGCCGTAACCGAATGAAAAACCGCGAAGTAAAGCCCTTTTCGCCAACCGAAATGCGGCACAAACCAGCAGGAAAGCAACGCTGCGCCCACCCCTTCAAACAGGGCAGTTCCCGCAATGATCCGCCGGATCAGCACCGAAAACCCACCCATGCGGGTGGTGTTGATGCTTTCCGCGGCAACCGCGCGTTCCCGCAGCCCGGTTCTTTTGCGTAGAATTTTATGAAAAAAAGTGGCAATCGTCATAAACCCAAGTCCGCCGATTTGTATCAGCAAAAGGATCACCAACTGCCCGAAAAGCGACCAATAGGTCGCGGTATCAAACAGGATAAGCCCCGTTACGCAAGAAGCCGAAGTTGCCGTAAACAAAGCCGTGACAACCCCCGCCGACTGCCCGGATCGGGCGGCAAAAGGCAGGCAAAGCAACGCCGTACCCACGGCGATCATCACAAAATAGCCGATGGCGATGATCTGAATATGAGAAAGTCTGGTTCCTTTCATACGGCTTGTCCTATACACGGTATTTTTCTTCGTACATGCGGTAATCGTCCACAAATGTGCCGCTCTCGGCATTCTTGATCTCATTGAGATATTTATGTGCATTAAACACATCGGTGGGCAACTGCATGGTATAAACCGCCACATTGGAGCAGTGATCGGACACCCGCTCGCAATTCGTCAAAAAATCGGTGAATACAAAACCTTGTTCAATGGTACATTCCCCGTTTTGCAGGCGGACAATATGCCGCTCTTTCAGTTGCTTTTGCAGTTTGTCGATCACCTGTTCAAGCGGTTCCACATGTGAGGCTCCCTCACCGCTGTCCTGTATAAAGGAATCCACCGTCATATTCACGATCTCGGTTACCGCGGCGGATAGTGTTCGAATTTCCGTTTCCGCGCCGCCGGAGAAGCGAATTTCTTTCTCCCGGATCTCCTCCGCCACTTTGCAAAGATTCAGCGCATGATCCCCGATCCGCTCAAAATCCCCGATGCTGTGCAGCATCCGGCCGACGCGGTGAGAATCGCTTTCCGATAACTCGTTATGACTGATCCGCACAAGATAAGTGCCGAGTTTATCCTCATATTTATCGATCAGATTTTCATGTTCCCGGATGGTTTCCGCCCAATCACTGTTATACTTTTCGATCAGGGAAATGGATTTTAACAGCGAATCCCGCGCATATTCCGCCATTTCCGCGCACAGCCGCTTACACTCCGAAACGGCGAGAGGCGTGTTGGCAAATAAACGCTCGTCCAAAAAAACGGTATGCGTTTTTTCGTCCTTTTTGCGCACGGTTTTTTCACAAAGAAGAATCACCGGCTTTTTAAACGGAACAAACGCAACGGTATTGGCAATATTGAAAACGCTGTGCACCATGGCGACGCCCAACATCCCGATCGGATGAAGCATCAATTCCGGAGAAATCAGCATCACGATATACATCAGTAAAACACAAAGAATACCGCCGATGGCGTTGGTATAAAAATGCAGCGCCACCACGCGTTTGGCGTCCCGGCTGGTACCGATGGATGAAATCAGCGCCGTAACACAGGTTCCCACATTCGCGCCCACCACCAACGGAATGGCGATCTGATAGCTGATGGGATTGGCGGTGGAAAAAGCCGCCAACGCCAATGCCTGCACAATGGCCACCGTTGCCGCGGAAGACTGGATCACCCCGGTAAACAGCGCCGATACCAAAAAGGCAAGCGCCGGGCTTTTAAACGCGGTCAGCATACTGCGAAAAGCAGCGTCATCCTGTAACGAACTCATGGAATTACTCATCATATCCATGCCGCACATCAGCACGGCAAACCCAATGAGAATCATCCCTAATTCTTTCTTGCGCTCCCGTTTGGCCACCATGCGCAAAACAATCCCCACAAATGCCAGCATCGGGGCAAAAGTCATCGGGCGAAGCAAAGTCAAAAAGAAATTATCGCCGCTGATGCCGCTCAAGGTTAAAATCCAGGCGGTCAAAGTCGTCCCCACATGGGAACCCATGATCATCCCGAAGGTATCCGCAAAGTTGATGATCCCGGAATTGACAAGCCCGACCAACATCACCGTCATCGCGGAAGAAGATTGAATGGCGATCGTAATGCCGGCGCCCAGCAAAAAACTGATAAAACTGCGGCTGGTTACTTTTCTCAGCGTCTTTTCCAAAGCCCCGCCGGCCATTTGTTCCAGCCCGCCGGACATGGCGCTCATCCCATAAAGGAAGAAAGCCAATCCGCCAAGCAGTTCCGCCACCATTAACAAGATTTCCGTTGATGTCATATACCTCTCCGTTCTGCCGCCAAGCGTTCGTTTTTCATTGCTCAAACACTGAACGGCCAAGGAAATTTCTCCGGCGTAATCCGCCGCTCTTTATTGCAGTTCGTTCACACGATCTGCCGGATCAAAACCGGATTGCCTGCCGGATATACTCTTTCAAATCTGCGATCGGGATACGCTTTTGCTCCATCGTATCACGGTCGCGCACCGTAACGCAATGATCCTCTGCCGAATCGAAATCGTAAGTGATGCAAATCGGCGTGCCGATCTCATCCTGCCGGCGGTAACGCTTGCCGATAGACCCGGCGTCATCGAAATCCACCCGGAAATCCGCCGCTAAATCCGCAAAGATTTCAGAAGCATTCTCGGAAAGTTTTTTGGAAAGCGGAAGCACCGCCGCCTTAAAGGGAGAAAGCGCCGGATGCAGGCGCAAGACCACGCGGGTTTCGCCCTTTTCATCCTGTTCCTCGTCGTACGCATCGCACAAGAAGGCAAGCAACACCCGGTCAGCCCCCAAAGAAGGCTCGATCACATACGGGATGTACTTTTCATTGCTTTCGGGATCAAAATAATCCATCGGCTGCCCGGAATGATTGGCGTGCTGTGTCAGATCGTAATCCGTGCGATCGGCAATGCCCCACAACTCACCCCAGCCGAAGGGGAACAAAAACTCAAAATCGGTCGTGGCTTTCGAATAGAAAGAAAGTTCATCCTGATCATGATCGCGCAGGCGGAGATTGGCTTCGGTCAAGCCGAGATCCAGCAGCCATTTGCGGCAGTAACCGCGCCAATAAGTGAACCATTCCAGATCCGTTCCCGGTTTGCAGAAAAATTCCAGTTCCATCTGTTCAAATTCCCGGATGCGGAAAATAAAGTTGCCAGGGGTGATCTCATTACGGAAGGATTTTCCGATCTGCGCCACGCCGAACGGCACTTTTTTACGCGTGGTACGGGCGATATTTTTAAAATTCACAAAAATGCCCTGCGCGGTTTCCGGGCGAAGATACAAGGTAGAAGTGGCGTCCTCGGTCACGCCCTGAAAGGTCTTGAACATCAAATTAAACTTGCGAATATCGGTAAAATC
>CACXFE010000019.1 GCA_902766855.1 Oscillospiraceae bacterium
GATTTCAGCGGTTTACGGTGCGGACAATTTCTTTTAAGGTTTCCTGGTACCGCTCCATTTCTTCCACCAGTTTGAATTGGGTCCGCGCCCGCACAAGGTTATGCTCGGGATAGGCGGTTTTAAAATACACATCGCCCTCTAAATAATCCGCTAAAAAGCGCATGCCGCATTCAATCGTCATCATTTTGGCGCCTTCTGGCAAAAGCAAAACCTCGCTTTCGGTCAGGCGGTGACCGGCGCCCGTTAAAAACCCTTCGGTATAGACTTTGAACAAATCAAGATCAAGCCGCACTCGGTCAAGATCCTGCTCATCCTCCGCGGCGGTGCTGGCGCCGAAACGGATCGCGTCACCGAAATCGGTGACCGAAAAACCGGGCATGATGGTGTCAAGATCAATCACGCAGAGTGCCTTGCGGGTGACGGCGTCCAACATGACATTGTTGGATTTGGTGTCATTATGGCTGACGCGGAGAGGAAGATCGCCTTTCCGGCTGGCTTCAAGCAACAGCGGATAAAAATCGGCGCGGGCTTTCACAAAGGCGATTTCTTTCTGTGCGGCGGCCGCTCTGCCAAGCGGATCGCGTTCAAGCGCCTGTAAAAAATCCCGGTAGCGTTTGGGGGTGTTGTGAAAATCGGGGATGGTTTCGTGCAGGGTTTCGGCGGGGAAGGAAGAAAGATCCCGTTGAAATTTGCCGAACGCCGCGGCGCATTCGTAAAAATCCGCCGGAGATTCCACCCGGTCAAGGCAAATCGAGTTTTCAAGAAACAGGTAAACCCGCCAGAAATCTCCCTGCGGATCATGATAAAAAGAATCGCCGCTCAAAGTGGGAACCAGCGTCAGCACTTCGCGGGGATCGCGGGCGTTTCGGCGCAGGAACGCGGTAACGCGCTCAATGTTTTCCATCAGCAGCGCCGGCTCTTTAAAAACAAAGTGATTGATCGCCTGCAAAATATAGCGCTTTTGATCGGTCGTGACAAGATAGGTATCGTTAATATGCCCGTTTCCGTAAGGGGCGAACGAAACGGGAGTGCCTTCCAAACAAAACTGCCGTAGGGCTTGTTTGATTTGAGAGTCCGGCTTTTTCGGCATTGTGCATCATCCTTTCTGTTTTCAGTTTATCATTTTTGGCTTGCGCTTTTCAATAAAAAATAGTATACTTATTAGCAGAATATCACATTTTATTCTTTTTTTGAGAAAAGGGGAACCCTATGCGCGAAGAGGAAGAAATCATGGGGCTGCTGAAAGACTTTCACGCGATTTCAGGTTTTCGCGTGTCGATCCATGATCCCGAGTATAATGAAATTTATTCCTACCCGAAGAAACTTTCCGCCTTTTGCACGGCGGTGCAGTCCGCGCCGGGCGGCATGGCCGCTTGCAAAGAAAACGACCGCAAGGCGTTCACCCGTGCCAAAAAAAGCGGCAGCACCACTTTTTATCGCTGCCACTGCGGGTTGACCGAGTCGGTCACACCGATTTATAATTTCGGGGAACTGACGGGCTTTTTAATGATCGGGCAAACGGCAGATGAAAGCCCGGAAACCGATAAGCGCATTTTAGCGGCGGGTGAACGGTTCATGGATACAGAACAAGCGCGGAAACTGTGTGCGGCGATCCCACGGGTGAAAGAAGAGTTGCTGACTTCGTATATTTCGTTGATGACGGTGATCGCCGGGTATATCACCAAAACCAATAAATTGCATTCGGGAAGCCGGAATATGGCCGCCTTGGTGCGGGAGTATATCAATTTGAATTATGCCAAAAAAATCTCGCTGGATACGCTGTGCCGGAAATTCGATTGCTGCAAATCCACTCTGATGACGGACTTTAAAAAGACCTATGGAGTGACGGTCAACGCCTATCTGACCGGGGTGCGGCTTTCCCAGGCGGAGCGGCAACTGGTAAAAACCAGCCTTTCGGTGAAGGAAATCGCCTCCTCCTGCGGGTTTACCGGGCAAAACTATTTTTCACGGGTGTTTGGCGAAAAGTACGGAATTTCTCCCACCGATTATCGGAAAAAACTGCGGAACGAATGTTGAAATCTTGAAAAAGTATGGTACAATAGATGAGTAATTGTATGAAAGTATTGGCAATCGGGGATGTGTGCGGCTCAATCGGGTGCCGCAAGGTGATGGAAACCTTGCCCCGGCTTAAAAAAGAAAAATCGATCGATCTTGTGATCGTTAACGGTGAAAACTCGGCCGATGGAAACGGCATCACTCCCGAAAGCGCCGAATCGCTCTTGGCGGCGGGGGCGGATGTGATCACCGGAGGCAATCATTCTTTGCGCCGTAAATCCGCGTACCCGCTATTGGAAAGCAATCCTTTTTTACTGCGGCCGCATAATCTGCCTGCCGAGGCAGGGCAGGGGTATACGGTGGTGGATCTCGGGTATATGCTGGTTGCGGTGATCAATCTGTGCGGTGTGTACGGAATGGAAAAATGCGGCGCTTCTTCTCCCTTTGCGGCGGCGGATGAACTGATCGCCCGCGCCGGTGGTGACGGGGCAAGGGTGATCATCGTGGATTTTCATGCCGAGGCCACCAGTGAAAAAAAGGCGCTCGGATTTTATTTGGATGGGCGCGTGTCCGCTTTTTTCGGCACGCATACCCATGTGCAAACGGCGGATGCCGCCATTCTCTCCGGCGGCACGGGGTATTTGACCGACCTTGGCATGACCGGGCCGACCGACTCGGTGTTGGGGGTAAAAAAAGAAATCATCATTTCTCGTTTGAAAGACGGCGGAACGGATAAATTCATGCTGGCGGACGGGCCGTGCGAAATGGACGCTTGTGTATTTACCATCGATCGGGCAACGGGAAAAACCGTCATGATCGAGCGGATGATCGTATGAGTATCAGAAAGGGCGAAAGCCGATGAAAATGATCAAAACAAGTTTTATGCTCTTTTGCGGGATCGCCTTGATCCTGTTGTCTTCTTGCCGCGCTCTGCCGGAAGGGGCTTCTTCTTCCGCGCCGGAGCCGGAGAAGACCCCCGCTGCCGTGCGGGATCATATCACATTGCTGTATTCCGCCTCGGATTCTTTTGATCCTTATAAAGTGAAAACGGAGGTCAATCGCCAATTATGCCGGTTGCTTTATGAGCCGCTGGTGAAAACCGATAACGCTTTTCGCCCGGTGTATTGCCTTGCGCAAAGTGCTGAAATTCGGGGGACTACCTGTACCGTTACGCTGAAAAACCGCCTGTTTTCTGACGGGACGGTGCTGTCGGCGGAGGATGTGGTGTATTCGTTCGGGTTGGCGAAAAATTCGGAATCGGAGTATCGTTATAAATTGTATGAAGCGGCTTCGGTATCCGCGGCAAATTCTGCGACCGTGGTTTTTAAAATGACCAAAGCGGATCCGTATTTCCTCAATTTATTGGATTTTCCCATTATCAAGCGCGGCTCTGAAAAGCGCACCGATACCGACAGTGTTTCTCTGCCGCCGATCGGGTGCGGGCGGTATGTATCAGACGACGCGCGCACGAAATTAACATTGAATACCGTTTCATTCGGGAATGCCGCCGCGATCAAGGAGGTGCGCCTGATCAACGCACCTGACGCGGAATCGGTTTCACACTATGTGGAAGTGAACGCCGCCGATCTTTATTACAGCGATATTTCGGATGGGAAGATCATTCGGATGAGCGGCAACAAGAAAGATATTCAGTTGAATCATCTGGTGGCGGTGGCGGTCAATCGAGGCGACGGCGCACTGCGTCAAGGGGCGCTTCGGCAGGCGCTTTCCGCCGGCATTGACCGTGAGAAGATCTGCCGCGAGAGTTATTATAACAATGCGATACCGGCAAACGGCTTTTTTAACCCGGTTTGGGAGCCGGTCAAAGCAAGCCAAAATATAGAAACTGTTGCAAATCGAGAAATAAGTATTGCGAATTTGGAAAAAATAGGATATAATGATATAGATCATGCGGGAATTCGCAAAAATGCAAACGGCTCCGCTCTTTCTTTCCGGCTGATCGTAAACAGTGAAAACCGTATGCGGGTATCCGCCGCTAACAGGATCGCGGAAGCGCTTGCCGAGTGCGGCATCCGCATTCAGGTGAGCGAAATGAAGTATGCGGATTATCTCGCGGCGCTGACGGCCGGTCAGTTTCAACTGGCATTGGTGGAAGTTGCCGTGACGCCGAATATGGATCTTTCCGCTTTAACGCTGGAAGGGGGAAGCGCGGCTTTCGGTTTCGCCCCGAAAAGCGATAAAACCGGGAAAGCAGAAACCGGCGATCCATCCGATCCATCGCCGGAAGGGAATGCTGCCGCGCAAGAAGCGGAGGAGGTTTCGGCTTTGCCGAAGTTGGTCGAAGGGTTTTATAACGGCGGCAATACGCTGGCGGATCTTTCCGAAGCCTTGCAAAACGAAATGCCTTTTATCCCGGTTTGTTACAGGACCGGCGTACTCTTTTATCATGACGAGATCGAAAATGTAACGGACTCTTCGATGAGTGACATTTATTTTTCGATCACCTCATATACGATTCATCAACAATAAAACAGGAGGAAGCAGTTATGATCGCTTATGAAACAAGACTCGGTAAAATTGATATTTCCGAAACCTATCTTTCCAAACTGATCGGGCACGAAGTCACCGGCTGTTTCGGCGTGGTCGGCATGGTGCCGAGCGGCAATCGCCAGCGGATCTTCAATCGCCTTTCCGGCAAAGAAAACCCGGATACCGGCATTGTGGTGACGGGGAACGCCGATACCATCGAAGTGGAATTGCACATTGTTGTGACTTACGGAATGAATATCAATGCCATTGCAAACAGCATTACGGAAAAAGTAAAATATGTTGTGGCGGCGCAGGCGGGTATCACCGTCAGCCGCGTCACGATTAAGATAGACGGCATCAAAGAATAATCAACATCAATGCCGGCCGGTATCCGGTCGGTCTGCAAGGAGTGTTCTATTTGTTTAACGGAGATACCCTGCGCGACGCGATTCTTTCCGCCGCGAACAATATCAGCAATCACCGCAAGCAGGTCGATGACCTGAATGTTTTCCCTGTGCCGGACGGCGATACCGGCACCAACATGTCGATGACGCTTGCCAATTCCGCAAGAGAACTGGAAAAAATCTCCGGCGAAACGGCCGGGGCGGTTGCCCGGATCAACGCGGCGGCTTTGCTGCGTGGCGCACGGGGCAATTCCGGCGTGATCACCTCGCTGTTGTTCCGCGGGTTTTCCAAAGGAATCGGCGAAGAAGAATGCGTAACGCCGCAAAACCTGGCGGCGGCGTTTGAGGCGGGCGTGAAAGCCGCTTATAAGGCAGTCATGAAACCGACGGAGGGCACCATTTTAACCGTGGCGCGCGTGGCGTCGGAAGCGGCAAGAGAGGCTTGCGATGGAGGGAAAGACGCACTGGATGTTTTCGCCGCGGCGATCGGCGGCGCAAAAGCCGCTCTCGCACAAACACCGGAATTATTGCCGGTATTAAAAAAGGCGGGCGTGGTTGATGCCGGCGGGCAAGGTTTTGTGATTATTTTGGAAGGGATGATGTCGGTCTTTCAGAACGGCGTGATCATTGCATCCGAAACGGCTCCCGAAGCACCCGCGACCGAGGAAGCGGAAGGGCGAAACGCGGCGGGTGAGTTTGAGAGTGAAATCACCTTTACTTACTGTACGGAATTTATCGTCAACCGCAGTGCGGAATGTGAAAAGCAGCCGCAGGAACTGCGCACCTTCCTTGAATCCATCGGGGATTGCGTGGTGGTTGTGGATGATGAGGAGATCATTAAAGTCCATGTGCATACCGATCACCCGGGCAACGCCATCGAAGAGGCGCTTACCTTCGGGCAGTTGGTGCATTTGAAGATCGAGAATATGCGCGATCAGCATGAGCGCGCCAAGCACGATGCAAAGGAAGCCAAGAAAAAGCCGGCGAAAAATGCCGACCGCACGGAAACTTTTGTTGCCGTGACCCCTACGAAGCCGGTCGGGTTTGTTTCGGTTTCAGCGGGGGACGGACTGGCGGAACTTTTCCGTGATCTCGGCGTGGATACGGTCGTCAGCGGGGGACAGACCATGAACCCGAGTACCGATGATATTTTAAAAGCCATTGAATCCACCCCGGCGGAAACGGTTTTTGTATTGCCGAACAACAAGAATATCATCATGGCGGCGGAGCAAACCATTCCGATCAGCACTCGAAAGGTCATCGTGATCCACACCCGCACGATCCCGCAAGGCATTTCCGCCATGCTGTCGTTTGATCCCGAAAGCGATACCGAAAGCAACGCGATCGAAATGCAGAAAGCAACCGAGAGGATCGCCACCGGGCAGATCACCTTTGCGGCACGCGACTCGGATTATGACGGGCATGCCATTAAAAAAGGCGAATTGCTGGCCTTGTTAGGCAGTAAAGTGGCCTTCACCGAAACCGAATTGAACAAAGCGGTGCTTCGCCTGTTGAAACAGATGATCAAGCGCGACAGTCAATTTGTCACTGTGATTTACGGGGAAGATGTGACTGACGAGCAGGCGGCAGAGTTGGAAGAACAGATTCAACAGAAATACGGCGCGAAGACCGAGATCACCTTGGTCAAAGGCGGTCAACCGATTTATTATTATATTCTTTCCGTGGAGTAAAAAAAGGGGGTGCGCCTGTTGCCGGATCTGAATACCGATATTCAGTATTTAAAAGGCGTAGGAGAAAAGAGAGCCGCCCTGTTACGCAAAAAAGGCATCGACAGTGTCGGTGCCTTATTGCGTTTTTATCCGCGTGCGTATCTGGATTGGCGCGCGGTTTGCCCGGTTGCGGAATGTCCGTTTTATGAGAACGCGGTAGTTAAAGCCAAAATCATCACCCCCGTGCAGGAGCATTTTATCCGCCGGGGAATGGTGCTGTATAAATTTTTGGCGGAGGACGCAAGCGGAAGATTTTCGGTAACGCTTTTTAATCAAAAATATTTAGCACAGAAACTGCATACCGGGAGCGAGTATTTGTTTTACGGCAGGGTGGGCGGCGACTTTGCCATGCGGGAAATGGCTTCGCCGCGTATTGCGGAAGCGGGCAATAACGGGATCGAGCCGATTTATTCCGCCACGGCGGGGTTGCCTTCTTCCTTGATCGGAAAAGCGGTACATAACGCGCTGGCGCTTTGCCCCTCTCTGCCCGAAATTTTGCCCGAAGAAATGCGGCAGCGCCTGCAATTATGCGGGGTGGCGCAGGCAGTTGCCGATATTCATTTCCCCAAAACGCCGGAGGCGCTTGAAGCGGCTAAGCGGCGCTTGGTGTTTGAAGAACTCTTTGTATTACAAACCGGGCTTTCCTTTTTAAAGAAGCGTAAGCGCGGGACCACCGGGTTTGCGATCCGGCAAAATGTTTTGCCTGCGTTTGAAAAGTCGCTTTCCTTTACCCTGACCGGGGCGCAGAAGCGGGTGATCGGGGAATGCCTTGCGGATATGGCGACCGATCGCCCGATGAATCGCCTGGTGCAGGGGGATGTTGGCAGCGGTAAAACCGCGGTGGCGGCGGCGCTTTGTTATATCTCTGCAAAAAACGGTTTTCAATCGGCCTTTATGGCACCGACCGAAATTCTGGCGGAGCAGCATTTCAGAACGATGCAATCGCTGACGGAGCAAAGCGGCATTCGCTGTGCTTTGCTGACCGGCTCGATGACGCGCAAGCAGAAAAATGAAGTTAAAGCGGAATTGAGCGCGGGAAAGATCGATGTTGCGGTGGGAACGCACGCGCTCTTGTCGGATGATGTGGAGTTTCGGAAACTCGGCCTTGTGATCACCGATGAACAGCATCGTTTCGGGGTGGCACAGCGGGGCAAACTGTCTTCCAAAGGGCAAAACCCGCATACCTTGGTCATGTCCGCCACGCCGATCCCACGGACTTTGGGGTTGATCATCTACGGTGATCTTGATATCAGCGTGATCGATGAATACCCGAAAGGGCGGCAAAAAATCGCCACCTATTTGGTGGATTCCTCTTATCATGAACGGCTGTATGCCTATATCAAAAAATTCTTGAACGAGGGCAGGCAAGGATATATCGTCTGCCCGCTGGTGGAAGAAAACGAGGCGCTTGGGATCAAATCCGCAAGCGAATACTATGAAGAACTGTCAAGCGGGGCTTTTGCCGGTTATCGCTTGGGATTGCTGCACGGAAAAATGCCTGCAAAAGAAAAAGACGCCGTGATGCGGCGCTTTGCACAGGGGGAAGTGCAGTTGTTGATCGCTACCACCGTGATCGAGGTGGGGATTGATGTGCCGAACGCGGTGGTGATGGTGATTGAAAACGCCGAGCGTTTCGGGCTTTCTCAACTGCATCAACTGCGCGGCCGGATCGGGCGCGGGCAGAATGCCTCTTCCTGTATTATGGTTTCCGATGCGCATAGCGCGGACACTATGGCGCGTCTTCAAGTGATCCGCTCCACCAATGACGGGTTTCGCATTGCGGATGAGGATCTGAAATTGCGCGGGCCGGGGGATTTTCTCGGGAACCGCCAGCACGGTTTGCCGGATATGAAGATCGCGGATTTATTTGCCGATTGCGAGATTCTGCACACGGCGGGGCTGGAATCCGAGCGGCTTTTGAAGGAAGATCCGCGTTTGGAAAGGCCGGAACACGCAGCCCTTCGTAACGCGGTAGCGGAACTATACCGGAAACTCAATCAAAATTAAACGAACGGTATCCCTCGCCAAACAGTTGGTCTGCAAACCATACGCGGTCAAGCCGGTATTCTTTGCCGTTCAGATAGTTTAAAAGGCCGGCGTCGCTTTGAAAGGCGAATCGCAGGCAGTATGAGCAAAGCGCCTGTTTGTCAAATCCCGCTTTTTTGTCCTGTGCCAGTTTACCGTATTTCCCGTCGCCCAACAGCGGGTGCCCGATCGACGCCATATGCGCCCGGATCTGATGGGTGCGCCCGGTCAACAAATCAATGGCGAGCAACGAAAGACCGTTTTTACTGGCCAAGACGGTGTAACGGGTTTGAATGGTACGGGCGTCTTCGGTTTTGTGCCGCCTGAGAAAAACTTTGTTTTTTTCTTCGTTTTTCTCCAAATATCCTTCCAACAGGGCGGTTTTGCGCTCCGGCACACCGTGTACCACGGCTAAATACCGCTTTTTGATTTCCCGGGTTTTGATTTTCTCACATAAAATACGCAGGGCTTCCGCGTTTTTTGCGGCCATCACGATCCCGCAGGTGTTGCGGTCGATACGGTTGGCAAGCGCGGGGCGAAAACTGTTTTCCCGATCGGGCAGATATTCGCCTTTTTCATAAAGATAGCGTTGAATGCGGGCAATCAGGGTGTCACCGTATTCATTCCGGTCGGGGTGGACCAGTAAGCCTTGCTTTTTGTTGACTAACAGAATGTTTTCATCTTCATAGAGTACATCCAGCGCCGCGGGGGCTGACAGAAAATCATATTTCGGCTGAACCGGCGTGAAAAATTCATCTGCGATATAGGCGTCTACCGTGTCGCCTTCTTGAAGCCGCAGGCTGATTTCGGCGCGCTTGCCGTTCACCTTGATCCGCTTGGTGCGGATGTATTTGAACAACAGAGAAGAAGGCAGCGCGGGGCAGATTTGCGCAATGAATTTATCCAGGCGCTTTGATGCGTCGTTTTTTGTGACAGTGAACGATTTCATAAGAGATCCTTTCTATGATAAAAACAAGGAATATCAGAATTTAACGATAAAGGTTTTGGTGAAAAAATGGCGGCAAACAATGTACACGACGAGCATCGAAAGCGTGTAAAAGAAAAGTTTTTAAAAAGCGGTTATTCCGAGGATACGCCGGAACATCTGATTTTGGAAACCCTGTTGTTTTACAGCATTCCGAGGGTTGATACCAATGAAACGGCGCATCATTTGCTGGAACGCTTCGGCTCGATCGCCGGGGTATTGGACGCCACAAGAGAGCAACTGCTGGAAGTGGAAGGGATCGGCCCGAACAGCGTTGCGTTTTTTGAGTTGATCGTAACAGTCATGCGCAAATACAATGCCGAAAAAGCAAAGAAAAACAAGCGGATTGCCACTTTGGAAGAGGTCTGCGATTATCTGTTGGCACAGTATATCGGGCGGAAAAAAGAGGTTTTCTCGATTGCCACTTTCCGCAACGACGGGAAGATGATCGCTTGGGATATTTTAAACGAAGGAGAAACCGGGAAGGTCAGTGTTCCGACCAGGAAACTGGTGGAAACCGTTCTTCACCACGGTGCGGCGGCAGTACTGCTTGCGCATAATCATCCCGGCGGGCTGGCTATCCCGAGTGAGGCGGATATTGCCGTAACCGAGCAGATCGCCTATTTACTGCGTGAGATCGGGGTGGGGCTGGTCGATCATATCATTATTGCGGAAGATGATTATGTATCGTTGCGGCAAAGCAAAAAGTTTGCGTATCTTTTTGATCAAAGCAACTGATTTTCCGCCAAACGGTATCCGACGCCGTTTTCGGTAAACAAATACCGGGGATGGCGGCTGTCCTGTTCGATTTTTTTGCGTAAATTGGTGATATTCACCCGTAGAATACCGTTTGCCCCATCTGTCTGTGCCCCCCAAACCGACCGAATGATAAAATCATATGTCAGCACACGGCCGGAGTAACGGCATAACAGTGCCAGAATCCGAAATTCGTTTTTTGTCAGATGAACCGGGCGCCCTTCCAAGGCGACGGTTCTTTTTTGATGATCGAGCGTGAACGCGCCGCACTGATAAAAATCCGCCGTGTTCATGCCTCTTGCTTTTTCTAAAAGCCCGATCCGCCTGTCCGCGGCGCGCACCCTGGCCGCCAGTTCTTCGGCACGAAGCGGCTTGATGAGAAAATCGTCCGCGCCCGCGTCTAACACCGCCACCGCTGTTCGTTCTGCCGCGTTTTGGGAAACGGCCAGAATAGCGCAATCGCTTTGATTGCGGAATTGCCGGATCAAGGCAAGCCCTTTGGCTTTCGGATATTGCGGGTCTAACAGAACGATCTCGGGTGTGTAGGCGGCAAAATCCGCCGCCGCGTTTTCAAGATCGGTGGTAAACACGGTGTGCCCCGCCGCAGATAACACATTTTTGATCAGGCGCAGACTTTGCCGGTCGTTTTCAGCGATCAATACCGTTCTTTTCATTTGGATTCACCTCATTCTCCGGCGGAACCGAGGATAAAGCGGCGCATGATTTTCGCCGCCGCGTCGGTATCGTATACATATTGCCAAGCGCCGCCGATGATTTTGCCGGAAGCCGGCAAATCTTCGTTCGGAATGCTGAGTTGTTCAAATTCGGGGGAGGTGAACATCGCCCACACACCAAGGTTGATCAAATCGTTTGTGGCGAGAGAAGTGTCACATTCCGCTACGATTTTTTCGGCGATTTTCGGCCAACGGAGCGGATTGCCGCCCTTGGCGGCGGCAAAGATCGCTTCCAGCACTTCCCGCTGCCGCCCGCCGCGCACAATGTCCGAATCGGTATGGCGGATGCGGGCATAAGAAACGGCTTGTCCGCCCGTGAGCAGTTGAGTTCCCGCGGTGGTGACCGGCTCACAAGGGATCCCCATTTCCACCATCCACGGAATGATATTGGTATTCATTTCTTTGCGTTCGGCTTCGTCTACCTCCACCGTGACCCCGCCGATATAGTCGATCACGCGGGACAATCCGAAAAAGTTCATGGTGACATGATCGGTGATTTCCAAGCCGAAATTTTGGTTCAGCGTTTTCACCGCCAACTGTGCGCGCCCGTAGGCGTAAGCATGCGTGAGTTTGTCTTTTTTGTGCCCGTCAATGGCAACATAACTGTCCCGCGCAATCGAAGTCAATTTGATCTTGCCCGCTTTGCGGTCAATCGAAACGATCATCACCGCATCGCTTCTGCCAACCTTTTCGTCTTCCCGGCTGTCCACCCCGAGCAGGGCGATATTGCGAACGCCCTCATAATCGGAAGTGGTGATGCCGAGATCGTTTTGATCAAGCGGTGTGCGCTCGATCCGATCGATCACCCGGTAGGTATAGGCATAGGTGCCGCCGCCCGCAAGCAAAAGTGCCGCCAATATAAAAAGCAACAGATTGCGCACGGTATGGCGTTTGCGCTTTTTGCGCCGGTGTGCGGCGGGATTCCGCTTGCCGGATGAAGAGGAAATATCTTCATAGGATTCCTGATTTTCCGGTTTAGTCCGTAAGGAATGGGAATAGAGATCCCGTTCTTCTTCGTATCGCATTGGTGTTCTCCGTAAAAATAAAAAATATGGCCGTGTATACAGCCATATTATTATAACGCAAAGTTAAGAAAAAGTAAAGAAAAACAGGATGTCAGTCTTCTTTTTCCACCGTGGACGCCCTGGCAATGGTGGAAGCGCCGAATTTTTTGCGCAGGGCATAGATCGAATTTTCAATTTTTTCCTGATTGATTTGTTTTTCGGATTGCCCGAAAAGATCTTCCTGCACGGCGGATTCTTCTTTTGTGAGGCGATACACCCCGATCCCGACGGAACGCAGCGGCTCGCTTAACATATAGTTTTGCTTCAAAATTTCCATGCCTCGCTCGGCAATGACAAAGGCGCTGTTGGTGGTTTCCGGGTACAGGCGGCTGCATTCTTTGACCGTGAGGGAGGCGGTTCGCAGATGAATTTGCACCCCCGAGGCATAAAGCGAATGGCGGCGGAGACTGTCTGATACCGATTGTGCCAATTTCAAAAAAGTGCGGCGAATGCTTTCGTAATCGCAAAAATCTTTTGCCAGAGTCACCGAGCGGCTGATGCTTTTGGGAATATCGTTCTCGGACGGGGTGACCACGGGGGCCTCGTCTTCCCCCAAAGCGTATTTTTTCAATTCCGCACCGCTTTTTCCAAGCAGCCTTGTCAGTGTGATTTCCGAGCAGGCGGCAACATCGCCCACTGTGAAAATCCCGGCGGAATTGAGTTTTTGTGTGGTTTTTTTGCCGGCGAATAACAAAACCGAGATCGGCAGCGGCCAAATCGTGGTTTTAAAATTCTCCCGCGAGATTACGGTGGTGCCGTCCGGTTTTTTCATGTCCGATCCCAGTTTGGCAAACACTTTGTTGAAACTCACACCCACCGAGGCGGTGATCCCGAGTTCCGTGCGGATGTCTTTCCGAATACGGTCGGCAATTTCTTCGCCGCCGCCGAATAACAGGCGACTGCCGGTAACATCCAGCCAGCATTCATCGATCCCGAACGGCTCGATCATATCGGTGTACCGGGCGTAGACCGCGCGGGCAAGATCGGAATAACGGTGATATTCCCGATGCAGCGGCGGGAGGGTGACCAAGTCCGGGCATTTGTTTTTGGCTTCAAAAATCGTTTCCGCGGTTTTCACCCCGTAGGATTTTGCAATCTCGTTTTTTGCCAATACGATGCCGTGTCGGTTTTCCTGATCGCCGCAAACCGCAACGGGCAGGGAAGCCAGCGTCGGGTTGAAAAGCAGGGAAACCGACGCAAAAAAATTATTCAGATCGCAGTGTAAAATCACCCGCTCCATCCGGCGCTCCTCCTATCGAACGAATGTTCTTTTCTATTATAACACAAAGGATTTGATTTGTAAAGTCATCGCGGAAATTTTTCAAGTGCTTTGATATGCAGGCGTTCGGTGTGGCGAACGCTGTAATGCAGGATTTCGCTGATTTCTTCGAGCGTTTTTCCGCAAACATACTTCCAGTAAAGCAGTTCGCTTAAAACGCCGCCGTCGGTCTGTTCGATTTTTTCTTCAATTTCCCGCATCAGGCGGCGGGCGTGCTCTGCCTCCGCGGCGCACCGCTCTTTGGCGGTTGGATCGGTTTGCGCCATCGCAGTCAACCGCAGGATTTTCGGTTGTTGCAAAGCGTATTGTGTCAGCAGTTTTTTTGCGTCTTGTTTCATTTTGTTTTCTCCGTATGCGCCACAAACTGCCCGTAACTGTACGCGGTGCCGTGGCGGCGATTGTAAGCCGCTTTTCGGCGCAAAACCCGGTTGATGGGCTCTTCCGCCGCTTTCCGCGCAAGGTGCCGTGCGAAAAGCGCGGCGCTTTTTTCCTCGCAGGCGGTGCTGCAAAAACGCATCCCGGCGCCGATGCGCCCCCCGCAGTACCGGCAGGTTTGATTGAGTTCCGTAAAACTTTTCCCGCCGCAGTGGGGGCAGGTTTCCACCCGTTCATAAGGCGGGGCGGAAAGACCGTGGTCTTCGGTGATGACGGTCGGCTCACGGAATAGCCGCCCGCAATCGTTGCAATGATACATCGTTGATTCCTCCTTACTGAACAGAAAGAAGAAAAGACGCAAAATGTAAACGGTGATAAATAATTTATGATTTCTTAACAAAATATACGAAAACATTGAATATAATAACGGTATGAAACAGTGAAAAGAGGGAACCACATGGATTTTCGTGAGCGGCTGATGCGCTTTATGAGCGGGCGATACGGCGTGGATACGCTGTTTTTTGTGCTGATCGGCGCGGGAGCCGTGTTGTCGGTTTGCAATCTGTTTCTGTCCAACCGGATCGTGCAGGGGATCGTGTATCTGTTGGTATTGGTGGCGCTTTTTCGCGCTTTTTCGCGCAATATCAGCCGCCGCAAGCGCGAAAACGATGTTGCGGTGGGGTGGCTGCGCGCTGCCCGGAGGGCAAAAGAATTGCATGAACGCCGCCGGAACGATCGAATGCATGTTTATAAAAAGTGCCCTTCCTGTAAGGCAATCCTTCGCCTGCCGCGGCGCCCCGGCTCACACACCACGGTTTGCCCGAAATGCGGCAGGGAGTTTACGGTGCGGGTGAGGGCAAAATGAAAAGATCTGTCAAGCGTTTTTTATGCATCCACCTGCCGGTGCTGGCGGCGATCCTTCTGTATTTTCTTCTGCCCATCCGTTGCCCGATCCTGACATTTTGCCATGTGCCTTGCCCCACCTGCGGGATGACGCGTGCGCTTTTTTCCCTGCTGAAACTGGATTTTGCGGGCTATCTGCATTACAACCCGGCGGCGCTTCCGTTTGCGGCACTGGTGCTCTTTGGTGTGCATGCGCGGTTGATCCCCTGGCCAAAGCGCCGGAAAGATCTGATTTTGATTTTCGGCACGGTGATTGTGGTAATTGTCTATATTTTGCGGTTACATTTCGTAGGAATAAACATATAAAAAGGGTTGTAATTTTTTGTAAAATCGTGTATAATGTGAACATAACAAATTTTGAGGAGAATGTGTTATGGATCAAAACAAAGTAGATATGTACATGATGTCCAATCAAAAGTATTTCCCCCCGGAGAAAGTGATGTACATAAAAGAAAAATTGGCGGCTATGGATGAGAGCAAGTTCTCTTTGATCTCTACCATTGAATTGAAAGACCCGACCACCATCCTGTTGGTTTCGATCTTCTTAGGCTACCTTGGAATTGACCGTTTCATGATCGGCGATACCGGCATGGGTATTTTAAAACTCTTGACCGCCGGTTGCTGCGGCGTTTTAACGATCATTGACTGGTTCACCATTTCCAAGAAGACCAAAGAATTGAATTTCAACAATTTTATGACGGTTCTTTAATGAATTTCAATTAAAAAAGGGCGGTGTTTGCGTACCTGCGAATACCGCCCTTTTCTAAATATAAACAGGTGAGCGGATGCACTATCAGGTAAAGCGTTCTTCCCGAAAAACATTGGCGTTGGAGATCGCGCGCACCGGCGAGGTGGTCGTGCGGGCGCCTTTTCGGGTGAGCGACCGGGCGATTGCCCGCTTTGTGGAGCAACACACGGCATGGATCACGGAGAAAAGCGCCGTGGTGAAAAGCCGCGCCGAAGAGGAACGGCTGATCGACGAACGGGAAGCCGATTTGCGAAAGAAAGCAGAGCGGATCCTCCCGCCGCTGGTGGCGCAGTACTCCGTGCGGATGGGCGTAAAGCCCGCCTCGGTGAAAATCACTTCGGCAAGAACGCGTTTCGGCTCATGCGGCGGCAACAATGCGATTTGTTTTTCGTGGCGATTGCTGGCGTACCCACTTGCGGCGGTGGAATATGTGGTGGTGCATGAATTGGCGCATATCCGGCATCATAATCACAGTGCGGCTTTTTACCGCCTGGTGGAAGAATACCTGCCGGATTACCGGGAGCGAAAAAAATTGCTTTCTCTCCCCGGTGCGGCAGAGAATACAGATCGCTGACACGGCGGTTTTGATTTTATTTTTTAGGAGATGGTTTTGTGGACGACAGTCCGGCAGGGAGTATACTGCTCTTTGTGATTTTGATTTTTTGCAGTGCGTATTTTTCGGGAACCGAAATTTCATTGGCTTCGGTCAATCGGATCCATATGATGAGCCGCGCCTCCAAGGGAAACCGCGGGGCCAAGCGGGTGCTTTATTTGTTGGATCATTTTGATGAGGCGCTTTCGGTTTTGCTGATCGGGAACAATGTGGTCAACATCGGGTGTGCTACGCTCTCGGCGGTGTTGGCGGCGCAGATATGGGGAAATTTTGCGATATCTTTCTCCACGGTGATCACCACGGCGGTGATTTTCCTGTTTGGGGAAATGCTGCCGAAATGCTTTGCAAAATCCTGTAATGAGGAATTTGCGGAAAAGGCTTCGGGGATCCTGGTGGTTTTGATGAAGATACTCAAACCGTTGTCCTTTTTCTTCACGGCGCTTTCCTCCCTGGTGTCCCGCCCGTTTCGGAAACACACGGAAAATCAGGTCACGATGACGGAAGATGAATTGCAGGACATCGTGGAAAACATCTCGGAAGAAACCGGATTTGATAAAGACACCGGGAAACTGGTGCAATCCGCTATGCGTTTTTCCAATTCCTCGGCGCTGGATGTGATGGTGCCGTGGAGCGAGGTGCAAACCATCCCGATGAGTTTGAAAAAACCGCAGATATTGGAAATTGTAAAAGAGACCGTGCATTCCCGCATCCCCGTGATCGATCGGAGCGGGGCGGTCAAAGGAATTTTACAGATCCGCAAATTTTTAAAAGCCTATTCCAAATACGGGCCCAATTTTATTTTGGCGAGCGTATTGGATTACCCTTATTATGTGCGGGCTGATCGCCCGATCGACGAACTGCTTACCGAAATGAGCAACCATCGCCGCAACCTGGCGATTGTGCGATCGGAGCAGGGGGAGATTCTCGGAATCCTGACCGTGGAGGATATTTTAGAGGAATTGGTGGGCGAGATTTACGACGAAGACGACGAGGCAGGTGACCCGCATGAGTAACACCGGCAGTTGTTTCGTGATCGCGCTCCTGATTGTATTGACCGCCTTTTTCGCCGGCACGGAAACGGCGTTTGCCTCGGTCAATCCGGCGCGCCTCAAAGCGCGTTATGAAAAGGGAAAATCCCTTGCAGCCTTTTTGGCGATCAAAATTGTAGACCGATATGAGAAAATGTTGGGCGCGGTGCTGATTTGCAACAATCTTGCCAACATCGCCGCTTCCTCGATCGCCACGCTTTTGGTGATCCGCCTGATGGGGGAAAGGTACGCCTGGGTTTCCACCCTGGTGATGACGCTGCTTGTGATCACCTTCGGGGAAGTGATCCCCAAAGTACTGGCCAAGCAACTGCCGGAAGGGTATTGCCTGGCGGTTTCGGTGCCGGTATACATTTTGTCGATCCTTCTTATCCCGGTTACCTTTTTGTTCACTTCGCTGATCAATCTGATTTCCCGATTGTGGGAATCCAAAACCGCGAATCCGGAAGCCATTTCGGAAGATGATTTGGAAAACATCATCGACATTGTGGAAGACGAAGGCGTGCTGGATGAAGAGCAGTGCGATCTTCTGCAAAACGCATTGGATTTCGATACCGTTCTGGCCTATGAAATCATCACGCCGCGGGTGGATATGGACGCGCTGGACATCCGCGATCCCTATGAGATCAATGTGGAAAAAATCGCGGAAACGAGTTATTCGCGCATCCCGGTGTATGAGGATACGCCCGATAATATCATCGGGGTATTGCATCTCAACCATTTCTATAAAGAATATGTGGATGGGGGGCGGGTCAATATCCGCGCCCTGCTGCGCCCGGCCACCTATGTGCATAAAACCATGCCGCTTCCCGATGTGCTGGAAAAAATGAAGGAAACCAAATCCCATTTGGTGATCGTGCTGGATGAATACGGCGGCACCATGGGGATCCTGACTATGGAAGATGTGCTGGAACAGTTGGTCGGTGAGATTTTCGATGAGAGCGACGAGATCGAGCGGGAGTTTGTTTGCCTGGACGATACGCATTTCGAGGCGGACGGCGATATGCGCCTGTATGATTTCTTCGATGAGTTTGAGATTGATATTGACGAGGATGAGGAGTTCGAAAACGATAATTCCACCGTGGGCGGCTGGACGGTCACCATGTTGGAAGGCGAGGCCAAAGAAGGGGATCAATTCCGGTTTGAAAATCTGTTGATCACCGTCAAAGCAGCCGAAGAACACCGTGTTGAGCGCATTTTAGTGGAAGAACTGGAAGAAGAATCCGAAGAATAAAGAACACCTGCGACGGAAAAACAAAACTGCGCCGAAAACGGCGCAAAGTTGTTGATTCTGGTTTTTCGACAGGCTGGCCTGCGGCGGGTAAAACTGTCGCAGGTTTTTTATAGGCGGGAAAGTGTGAAAAAATTTGCAATGGCAGGGCGTTTCCCGTAAAGTTTTCTTGACAAATACCGGTTGCCTGTGTATAATTGTATACATCAATACAAAAGTCCGGGGTGACAGGTATGCTTGAAATATCAGAAAAGACCAATTTGCTTGAAATGGATACCTATAAGTATTCCCTTCAAGATGTGGCGGAGCCGAATCTTTATCGGGATTTTTACAGTTATTCCGATGTGCCGCGCGTGGCGTTCAACCACCGCCGTGTTCCGATGGGGATGCCCAAAGATATTTGGATTACCGATACTTCTTTACGGGACGGGCAGCAATCGGTTGAGCCGTATACCGTGGATCAGATCGTAAAACTGTATCAACTGATGTCCAAATTAGGCGGCCCTTACGGGATCATTCGCCAAACCGAGTTTTTTGTTTACAGTAAGAAAGACCGGGAGGCGATCGCCCGCTGCCAGGAACTCGGGCTGAAATTCCCGGAAATCACCACTTGGATCCGTGCCAAAAAAGAGGACTTCCGCTTGGTGCGGGATCTCGGCATCCGGGAAACGGGAATTTTGGTATCGTGCAGTGATTATCATATTTTCAAAAAACTGAAAAAAACCCGTCGGGAAGCAATGAACGATTATCTTGCCACGGTGGCGGAAGCCTTTGAAGCGGGCGTGATGCCCCGCTGCCATTTGGAAGACATTACCCGGGCGGATTTTTACGGGTTTGTTGTGCCGTTTGTCAATGAACTGATGAAAATGTCGAAAGACGCGGGCATCCCGGTGCGCATCCGCGCTTGCGACACCATGGGCTACGGTGTGCCTTACCCGGAGGTGGCACTGCCGCGCAGTGTTCCCGGAATTATTTACGGTTTACAGCAATATTCCGATGTGCCGAGTGAGATGCTGGAATGGCACGGGCATAATGATTTTTATAAGGCGGTCGCCAATGCTTCCACGGCGTGGCTTTACGGGGCTTCGGCGGTGAACTGCTCCCTGCTTGGCATCGGGGAACGCACCGGCAATGTGCCGCTGGAAGCCATGATCATGGAGTATGCTTCGCTTCGCGGCTCTTTGGATGGAATGGAACCCGCGGTTATCACCGAGATCGCGGAGTATTTTCAATCCGAAATGGGATATAAAATCCCGCCGATGACGCCCTTTGTCGGGAAAAACTTCAATGTTACCCGCGCCGGCATCCATGCCGACGGGTTATTGAAAGATGAGGAAATCTACAACATTTTTGATACCGAAAAAATTCTGAATCGCCCCGCCGCGGTTTCGATCAGCAACACCAGCGGGCTAGCGGGTATTGCTTATTGGATCAATCACAATTATCGCCTGCCGGAAGAGAGGCAGATCGACAAGAAAGATCCGCTGGTTTTGACGCTGAAAGGGTGGATCGATTCGGAATACGAGCAAGGAAGGCAGACCGCGATCTCCAACAGCGAGTTGGAGAAAAAGATCGCGGAGTTCGCTCCCGGCAGGTTTGAACAAGGAGGGTATACCGCATGATAGAACATAAGACCGTTTCATTGGCGGATCAGGTTTTTGAACATTTGGAAAGGGATATTCTGACCGGGAAGTATCAGCGCGGCGAGATCCTGACCGAAAGCAAATTGAGCGCGGAACTGGGCGTCAGCCGTACCCCGATCAGAGAGGCACTTCGCCGGCTCGATCAGGAGCATATCATCGAAGAAACCCCGAAAGGTTCGGTTGTGGTGGGGATCAACGAAAAAGATCTGGCGGATATTTTCATGATCCGAAAAAGTCTGGAATGTTTAGCGGCTTCGCTCGCGGCGAAAAACCGCACGGAAGAGCAGATCGGAGAGTTGCGCGAGGCGCTGGAATTTCAAGAATTCTATCTGCATAAGAACGACGCCGAACAAATCAAGCAGCAAGACGGGCGCTTTCATACCGTTTTGTATAAACTGAGCGGGAGCAACACATTTTATGATATTTTGGTGCCGCTTCATAAGAAAATTCAAAAATACCGCCGTGCCTCGGTGGAAAGTACCAGCCGGGCGGAGGCGTCGGTTGCGGAGCACCGCGAAATTTTTGAAGCGATTGAAGCGGGAAATGCGGATAAAGCGGCGATCGCCGCTTCCAAGCATGTGGAAAACGCGTATCGCCATATTATCGGAAAGGATCTTTGAACATGGGATTAACGATTGCACAAAAAATTATTCAGGCGCATATGCTCTCCGGCGAAATGACCGTGGGAAGCGAAGTGGCGCTGAAAATCGATCAGACTTTAACACAGGACGCTACCGGCACCATGGCCTATCTGGAATTTGAAACCATGGGGCTTGATCGGGTCAAAACCGAGCGGAGCGTGGCGTATATCGATCATAATACCTTGCAATCCGGCTTTGAAAACGCCGATGATCACCGTTATATCCAATCGGTGGCGAAAAAGCACGGCATTTGGTTTTCCCGCCCGGGCAACGGCATCTGCCATCAAGTGCATTTAGAGCGATTCGGCAAACCGGGGAAAACCCTGATCGGATCGGACAGCCATACCCCGACAGGCGGCGGTATCGGGATGCTTGCCATGGGAGCGGGCGGTCTTGATGTGGCGGTGGCCATGGGGGGCGGCGCGTATTATATCACCTATCCCAAAATGTATAAGGTAAATTTGACCGGGCGCTTGCAGCCTTTTGTTACTGCGAAGGACATCAGTTTGGAAATTTTGCGGATCCTGTCGGTCAAAGGCGGCGTGGGCGCCATTATTGAATGGGGCGGCGAAGGGATCGCCTCTCTGTCGGTGCCTGAACGCGCCACGATCACCAATATGGGCACGGAACTGGGGGCTACTACTTCTATCTTCCCGTCCGACGCGGTAACCAAAGCCTTTTTGGAAGCCGAAGGCAGGGGGGAAGATTATGTGGAACTTTCCAGTGATCCCGACGCGGTATATGATCGGGTGATCGACATTGATTTGTCGCAATTAAAGCCGCTGATTGCTTGCCCGCATAGCCCGGATCAGGTGGTAACGGTTGAATCTCTGAAAGGAACGAAAGTGGATCAGGTTTGTATCGGTTCCTGCACCAACTCTTCGCTTTTGGATATGTTGAAAGTGGCGGCTCTCCTTAAAGGGAAAACCATTTCTCCCTCGGTCAGCCTTTCCATTTCTCCCGGCTCCAAACAGGTATTGACCATGTTGGCGGATTGCGGCGCATTGAGCGATATTCTGTCCAGCGGCGCACGGGTTCTGGAATGTGCCTGCGGGCCTTGCATCGGGATGGGCTTTTCGCCGAATTCCGGGGGGGTATCTCTGCGCACCTTTAACCGGAACTTTATCGGCCGCAGCGGCACGGCGGACGCCAAGGTTTATTTGGTTTCGCCCGAGACGGCCGTTGCCGCGGCGTTGACCGGGGAAATCACCGATCCGCGCTTGTTGGGGGAGGCACCCGAAGTTGCCATGCCCGCGTCTTTCAAAATTGATGACAGCGCGGTGATCCCGCCGGCTTCCGCGGAAGAAGCCGCCGGCCTTGAAGTCCTGCGCGGGCCGAATATCAAACCGTTCCCGGAGGCGGTGCCGCAGGAAGATACGCTTTGTGCGGAAATCTCCCTGAAAGTGGGCGACAATATCACAACCGACCATATCATGCCGGCAGGAGCAAAAATTTTGCCCTACCGCTCCAATATTCCGCATTTGTCGCAGTTCTGTTTTGCCGTGTGTGATGAAACCTTCCCCGAGCGGGCGAAGAAACTCGGAAAAAGCGTGATCGTGGGCGGCAGCAACTACGGGCAGGGCTCTTCCAGAGAGCATGCGGCATTGGTACCGATGTATCTCGGGGTGCGCGCGGTGATCGCCAAAAGTTTCGCCCGCATCCACATTGCAAATCTGATCAACGCGGGAATCCTGCCGCTCACTTTTGAAAACCCGGAAGACTACGAAAAACTCAACCGCGGCGATCAACTGGTATTGTCAGATTTATTCGCGGGAATGGATCGCGGCACGGTACTCTTGCAAGATCAGACAACCGGTGAGCAAATCCCACTTTGCTGTTCCTTTACCGAGCGGCAAAAGGCTATCTTAAAAGCAGGCGGTCTGCTTCAATATACCAAGGAGGGCAAATAAAATGCAACAGTATGTCAACGAGGCGGTCGAGCAGTTTCGCTCGATTTTAGAAGAACAAATTGCACGCCAGCACAAAATGGAACAGGATCATCGCTATACTGATTATGCGAAACTGGATAAGATCATCATCGGCATCTGCGGAGGCGACGGGATCGGGCCGATCATTTCAGCGGAAAGCGAACGGCTTTTACAATTCCTGTTAAAAGAGGAAATCGCCGCCGGCAAGATCGAATTACGCACGATCGAAGGGCTGACCATTGAAAACCGCATTGCGCATCAAAAAGCAATCCCGGATGATGTACTGGCGGAAATCAAGGCCTGCCATGTGATTTTGAAAGCCCCCACCACCACCTTAAAAGGCGGCACGCTGGAAAGCGCGAATGTCGCCATGCGGCGGGAACTGGATCTGTACGCGAATGTTCGCCCGGTTTCGGTGCCGGAACTCGGGATCGATTGGACATTCTTCCGCGAAAATACCGAAGGGGAATATGTACTCGGCAGCCGCGGGGTGGAAATTCCCGATACCTTGGCGTTTGATTTTAAGGTTACCACCAACGCCGGCACCAAAAGGATCGCGCGCGCGGCGTTTGAATATGCCAAAAAGAACGGAAAAACCAATGTGGCGATCGTCACCAAGGCCAATATCATGAAAAAGACAGACGGGAAGTTCTCCGAACTTTGCCACGAAATCGCCAAAGAGTACCCCGGCATCGAGGCGGAGGATTGGTATATTGATATCATGACTGCCAATCTCGTCAATGAGCGCACACGCAGCCGCTTCCAGGTGTTTGTTCTGCCAAACCTGTACGGCGATATTATTACCGATGAAGCGGCACAGATTCAAGGCGGCGTAGGCACGGCGGGCAGTGCCAATATCGGGGATGTATACGCTATGTTTGAGGCGATCCACGGTTCCGCCCCGCGGATGATCGAAACCGGGCGCGGCCAATTCGCTAATCCGACCAGTATGTTTAAAGCAACGGAAATGATGCTTCGCCACATCGGATTTGCCGAAAAAGCCGACTTGCTTGATAAGGCGCTTCGCATTTGCACCGATACCGAGAAAAAACTGGTGATCACCGGCCACGATGACGGCGCCACCTGCTCCGAGTTCGGTGATTATCTGATGCAGACGATCGCCGGCATTTCCTGATTTCTGATGAAAAAAGACCGATTTCCTTTTGTGGAAGTCGGTCTTTTTTATGGATCAATGAATTTACGCAAGCAGGCGCGCCACGGTGATAAGCAAAGGCATGGAAAGCAGAGAAACCAGTGTGCTTAATGAAATCAGATTCACCGAGCAGGCGGTATCGTTTTCATATTTTACCGAGAACATGGTGGTGATGGCGGCCGTTGGCGCACTGATCGAAATGACGAGGGAAACCAACATTGTCCCGCGCACTTGCAAAAGATAGAGAAGCCCGAGCAGGAGAAAGGGAAAGAGAAACATTCGCAAAAAGACTGCCCATAAACAGGGAAGATCTTTGAGCGCCTTCCGTACATCGGAATGGGCAAGGTAATGCCCGATCACCAACATCGGCACCGGCGTGTTCAAGGCTGCCATATGCCCGATCGCACTGCTGACGGTTTGCGGCATCGGCAAGGAAAACAGAAAAATGATCAGCCCAATCGCCAGCCCGATCATTCCCGGGTTGATCACCAGTTTCGGAAGGGAAATCTTGCCCCGTCCGCCGCTCATCAGCATGACGCCCCAACTCCATATCAGCAGTTGAAAAATGATGATATAGGCAGAGCCGTATCGCACGCCTTCATCCCCCAAAATGGCTTCTTGCAGCGGTAAAGACATAAATCCGCAGTTGGTAAATACGGCGCCGAACCGAAGCACGCGCTCGCGCCTGGAATCGGGCGAGCGAAGCAGAAGAAGGGAAAGCAGGATCATGATGACCTGCAAAAGCAAACTGAATCCGAAACAAATCAACAGGGTTTTTAAAAGTTCCGTGTTGTAGGGCATCATCAGGGATTTGATGATCACACAGGGGGTGACAAGATACATCACAATGTCACTGCAACATTTAGAACCTGCCTCGGTCAGCAACCCCGTTTTGGAAGCGGCAAACCCAAGCAGTATCAGGATCATTAAAACGCAGACTTGCGAAAAAACCGTTATGAACATTGATTGACATACTCCCAAAACCGAAGGAACGCGGCCTTGCCTTCCGGGGTGCGTTTATACACACCGGTATGCTCTAACACTTTTGCGAATACCAGCCCGATCTCGGTTTGGATAATTTCGGTGATGTTTTCTTTGTCAATATGCGGATATTTTGTTTTCCATTCCGCCACCCAATCGGCGTGTTTGTTGAGAACTTCATCCTTTGTGAGATCGCGGTTTTCAAGAATGGCATCTGTCAGTGCTGCCATTTCGGTTTTCAACCGGGAGGGAAGCACGGCAAGCCCCATTACTTCGATCAACCCGATGTTTTCTTTTTTGATATGGTGTAACTCGGCATGGGGGTGATAAACTCCAAGCGGATGTTCTTCTGTGGTGATGTTGTTGCGTAAAACCAGATCAAGTTCAAATTGCTCTCCGTTTTTGCGGGCGATGGGGGTGATGGTGTTGTGCGGAACGCCATCGGTTTTGGCAAAAAGGAAAGCGTCTTCATCGGTATAATGGCGCCATGCGGTTAAAATACGGTCAGCAAGGGCGATCAATCGGTCAGGATCTGCCGAACGCAGGCGAAGGACTGACATCGGCCATTTTACAATGCCGCTTTCCACATCTTCGAATCCCGTGAAAACAAGCGGCGTTTCGATCGGCGCTTTTGCCATGGCGAAGGTGTAATGCCCGCCCTGAAAATGGTCGTGGCTTAAAATGGAGCCGCCTACAATGGGCAGATCGGCATTGGAACCCACAAAATAGTGCGGAAATTGCTTTACAAAATCAAGCAGTTTGCAGAAGGTGGCGCGGTTGATCGCCATGGGCGTGTGTTTTCCGTTAAAAACGATGCAATGCTCGTTGTAATAAACATAGGGTGAGTATTGGAAATACCAGTCGTTCCCGTCGATTGTGAGGGGGATGATACGGTGATTCTGCCGCGCGGGAAAGTTGATCCGCCCCGCGTAGCCTTCGCATTCACGGCAGAGCATACATTTCGGGTATCCCGCCTGCGGCGCGTTTTTCGCGGCGGCAATGGCGCGCGGGTCTTTTTCCGGCTTGGAGAGATTCACGGTAATATCAAGATCGCCGTATTCCGTTGCCGTTGTCCATTTTAAGTCTTTTTTAACGCGATAACGGCGAATATAATCGCTGTCCTGGCTGAGTTTGTAAAAATAATCGGTGGCGGCGGCGGGGGAGTCTTTGTAAATCGCGTAAAACCGATCGGTCACTTCGCTCGGGCGAGGCATCAATGCCCCCATCAGTTTGGTATCAAAAAGATCGCGGTGTACCACAGTGTCCTCGGTCAATCCCTTTTTCACCGCGTAATCCAGCAGTTCTTGCAGGGTGGATTCTAAATCCACATCGGTGTAGACCTCCGATTCGTCGATTTCATCTAACCCCAATATTTCTAAAAGGCGATTGGTGATATAAACCTCGTCCCGTTTCGGAAAAAGGCCCTTCTCCAACCCATAGCAGACCAATTTTCTGATGCTTGTGTCAATCTTCATCTGTTTTGCACCGCACTTTCTTAAACTTTTCTTATGATTTTGTTTGCTGAACAAATAAAAAGCCGCTTATATCGACAGCCGAAAGACTTCTTGATTTGTTCAAAGTGCAAGGGCTTTTCGGTATTTGTTCGGATGATCTTATTATACTATCGCGGCAGGGCGATGTCAAGAAGGGCAACCGGAACTTTGGCAGTTTTTCAGTAGGAACAAAGCGCCGGAAAAAAATCAAATTAACTCTTGACATTCGCCGGGAAATATGTATAATAAATATCAGCGGATTAAGCGAAACGCTCCGCCTCGGTTGCTCTCGCCGTGTAAAAATTGGAGAGTTTTTATTTGCGGGTATGGCGGAATTGGCAGACGCGCAAGATTCAGGTTCTTGTGGAGGCAACTCTGTACAGGTTCAAGTCCTGCTACCCGCACCAAACGCAACAAATCCGAACCTTTTCACCATAGGTGAATCGTTCGGATTTGTTTTTTATTTTACTTA
>CACXFE010000020.1 GCA_902766855.1 Oscillospiraceae bacterium
ATCGGAAATACTGATTTTTTCGCCACTGGCATAGTGAATGGAAATACTGCCGCCGAAATTTTCAGGCAGTCCGTGCGTTGTGGAATGATAACCGTTGTTGGCGGCAAAGTCCGCTTCCCGTATCAGCGCGGCAAGTTCGGGGAATAAATCCTTCTTGACAAGCGCCCATGTATTTGTTTTTTCATCCCGCTGTGCAAATCTTTCACCCGTGGAGAGAAAGAGAAAACACCCTTCACCGGCCGGCGCCGCGAAGGCGGAAAGGTAGCCAAGGCGGTCTTCTTCTAAATCCGAAATCGCTGAAGGCAGGGCGGAGGTAACACTGAAAAAGATCGGTTTGTCGGACAAAATGGTTCGTGGGAAACGGCGGTCTATTATCGCGTCTGTACCGCCGCAAGTGTTCGGCTCGGTTTTCTTGATCACGATGATATCGTCGGTTGGATCCGGCTTGTCTTTCGGCTCTTTTTGAAACAGATGCAACATCGTAATTCCCCCAATTCAAAAAGTCAGTACCATGCTTTATTTTTAGGTATTGTACCATACAGGCGGTTAAAATGCAAGGAAAGAATGGCGTTTCCGGCGGTTAAATCAGGTCGTTTTTTTTCAAAAGGAGCGACCTTCTTTTTTGATACGGTTTCCTTTATAATAAAAGAAAAACAAAATGGGGGTTTTTGCATGACCAGATATGAAGAAGCCAAAAAACGCTATGCGGCATACGGGATCGATACCGACGCGGCGATCGAAAAACTGAAAAATATTCCGGTTTCCCTGCATTGCTGGCAGGGGGACGATGTCGGCGGGTTTGACAGTAAAGACGCATTGAGCGGCGGCATTATGACAACCGGCAACTATCCCGGCAAAGCAACCACACCCGAAGAATTGATGATGGATATTGACAAGGTGATTTCCCTTTGCCCCGGTAAAATCAAATTGAATCTGCATGCTTGTTATGCGATTTTTGAAGACGGCGAATTTGCCGACCGTGATCAACTGCAGCCGAAACACTTTAAAAAGTGGGTGGAATTTGCCAAAGAAAGAGGTCTCGGCATTGATTTTAACCCCACTTTCTTTTCCCATCCCATGGTCAAGGACGGGTTGACTTTGTCGAGCCCGGATGAAACCGTTCGCCGCTTTTGGGTGGAACACGGCAAGGCTTGCATTCGCATTTCGCAGTATTTTGCCGAGGAAACCGGCATTCCTTGTGTCATGAACATCTGGGCGGGTGACGGATATAAAGATATTCCGGCGGATCGCATGGGCCCGCGCCTGCGCTATAAAAAATCGTTCGAGGAAATCATTGCCGAGCCGCATGATCCGGCATTGGTCAAACCCTGTGTGGAGTCAAAGGTATTCGGGATCGGGGTAGAATCCTATACCGCCGGCAGCGCCGAGTTTACTCTGAATTTTGCCGCCACGCATGAAGGCGTACTTCCGCTGATGGATAACGGGCATTATCACCCGCAGGAGTTTGTTTCGGATAAGATCCCGGCACTGCTGTGCTTCTTCCCGGAATTGGCGCTGCACATTACCCGCGGCGTGCGGTGGGATTCCGATCATGTGGTTTTGTTTGACGATGAAACCAAAGAAATGGCAAAAGAAGTGGTGCGGAATGACGCGCTTGACCGGGTGTATATGGCGCTGGATTATTTTGACGCCAGCATCAACCGCATCGCGGCATGGACGATGGGCTTCCGCAGTTGGCAAAAAGCGTTGCTTAACGCCATGTGCTTACCGAATAAACAGTTGAAAGAATTGCAGGATGCCGGCAAATTTACCGAGTTGTTTGTCAAACAGGAAGAAGCGAAACTTCTCCCGTTTGCCGATGTGTGGGAGCATTATTGTGAAGTTTGCGGCGTGAAGGCCGGCAGTGAATGGTTTGATGAAGTGCAGGCTTATGAAAAAGAAGTATTAAGCAAGAGAGGGTAAGAAAATGGGAGTTTTGGATGTACAAATCATCAAAGATTATATCCGCATGTGTAATGACGGTTGGGAGCAGGGCTGGCATGAGCGCAACGGCGGCAACCTGACTTATCGCATGAAACCCGAGGAAGTGGAACAGTGCCGCGCCGAATTTAAAACCGATCGCCCCTGGGTAAACATGGGAGTACAGGCGGACAATCTGAAAGGGGAATATTTCATTGCCACGGGCTCCGGCAAATTTTTCCGCAATGTGATTTTAGCGCCGGAAGAAAACATCTGTATTGTGGAAATCAATGAAGCGGGTGACAGTTACCGCATTGTATGGGGATTGACCAAGGGCGGCAGACCGACCAGCGAATTTCCGAGCCATTTTATGAATCACAGTGTTCGGAAAGAGGCGACCGGCGGGGAATACCGCGTGATTTACCATGCGCATCCGGCCAATATCATCGCCTTGACTTTTGTGCTTCCTTTAACGGATAAGGATATTACCAAGGCTTTATGGCAAAGCGCTACCGAATGCCCGGTGGTTTTCCCGGGTGGCGTAGGCGTTGTGCCGTGGATGGTGCCGGGCGGTGCGGACATTGCGTTGGCAACCAGTGAACTGATGAAAAAATACGATGCGGCGGTTTGGGCGCATCACGGGTTGTTCTGTTCCGGCCCGGATTTTGATATTACATTTGGGCTGATGCACACGATCGAGAAAGCGGCGGAGATCTATGTGAAAGTTCTTTCCTGTGGGCAGGGGATCCGCCAGACGATCACGGATGACAACTTCCGTGCGATCGCGAAGGAGTTCGGTGTTACGCTGAACGAAGAATTTCTGGATTGATATTTCAATAAAATAAACAGGTGTTACTTCCGGGTATGGGAGTAACACCTGTTTTTATAGAATGTTCAGAAAAAGTTGGCGCTATTTTCCGAAAAGACCGGAGAAAACTTCCTGCCAGTATTGTGAAAGGGACTGGCCGGAAGAGGCGGGGATATACACAGCAAAATAAAGCACGACCGCCAACAGGAAGAGAAATACCACCACGGCAATTAAAATCGGCAAATCAAACCGCAGACGCGGGCGCTGCGGCTCCTCACCATCATACAATTCTTCATCTACATGAAAATCAGTGTCTTCGCGATCGGTGAGAAACTCTACATTATCCCGGATGAAATCGCGGTGTTTTTTGCGTTTTTCTGATGCTTCGTCATAATAAAAACCACTGTCGTCCGCTTCTTCCTGATCCGGCGCTTCCTCGAAAAGAAAATCGTCGTTTGAGATCGGTTCGTTTTTCTCGGCAGGTGCAAGGTCTTCCGGCGGCATTGTACTTTCTTCGGCAAGTGGAAGATCTTCCGGCGGTACCGCGGTTTCTTCGGGAGAAACGCCCGTTCCCGGCTCTGATTCGGTTTCGGTATCCGTGACGACCGGCGATTCTTCTGTTTCCGGCGTTTCCGCGGCGGGTGCGGTTTCTTCTTCCGGCACCGCCTCTTTTTCGGTTTCTTCCGTTTCGGGCAGGGGTTCCTCCGCAGGAGGATCTTCTTCCGGCATAGACTCGATCGAGGTATCCGGCTGATCAGGGCTGCCCGTTTGCGGTGGCTGCGGCACGGGATCGGGTACAAATTCCACCCGCACAGATTCCGCTTTGGTGGAAGCGGCGTTATTTTTCAATTCTTCTGCGCTTAATTCCTCGATATAGGGGTGGATCAGGGTGTTCATAATGGATTTGCGAACGGTTTTGTTATCTGTCAACAAAATGAGAGATTGCGGACCGCTTTCAATGATACAACCGCCGAAATAGCCTTCGGGTGTGACAAGGGGCGTAGCGCCTTCGATAATTTCGATCGCTTCCTCCCCGGCGATGCCGAACCGGGCGTTTTCTACCGTTACCAGCGATTTGCCGATCGCGTGGCCGCAAATGGAAATGATTCCGTCATTCCCGAACAACGGCCCAGCAACGAGGGTGACTTTACTGCGGGAAACCGCTCTTGATAAACTGTTAAGCAGGGTTTTGCGCCCGTCCGCCTTATCGGTCAGCAACCGCATCCGGCAACAACCGCATAGATTAAACTCCAATTCGAAATCGGTG